>JAZLEX010000239.1:0-31843 GCA_045615485.1 Prevotella sp. | reverse complement strand
TCAAGGGCAGAAAGTAGTTGTCATCATTGACGAATACGACACACCTATGATGCGCAACCTCTACAATGAAGATATGTTGGAAGGACTCCGCACAATGCTTCGCGGATTCTATCAGACGGTAAAACTCGATGGTGCCTACCTACGCTTCGTCTTTATCACTGGCGTGACGAAGTTCTCACAACTCAGTATCTTCTCGGAACTGAACAACCTGAATCAGATATCCATGGATGATGAATACTCGGGCATTTGCGGTATTACGCAGGAGGAATTAGATGTAACGCTTCGCCCCTGCATAGAGGAGTATGCAGAGAACCTTGGCATCACGACCGATGAAGCCTACGCCCTGCTGAAGAAGAACTACGACGGCTATCACTTCTCAAAAAACAGCAAGGATGTCTATGCACCGTTCAGCTTGCTAAAGGCTCTTGACAAGGGTACGACAGACCACTACTGGTTTGAATCAGCAACTATGACAGGATTGATAGAGCACCTGCGTCATTACCCAGAGTTCAACCCGCTGGATCTTGACGGAGTGAACTTGTCGCTGAATGCATTCAACGTTCCTTGTGAGAGTGCAAGAACACCAATTCCTCTGCTCTATCAAAGCGGTTATCTGACCATTGACTCTTACGATGACGAGACTGGTGCCTATACTCTTCATTTCCCTAACTATGAGGTGCGTCAAGGTATGGTCAGCGGACTGACCAACTATTTGATGGATGCAGACGACAATGAGAGAGATACTATTATCTTCAACATGGTTCGTGCCCTGAAGCAGGGCGACCTCTCAGCTGCATTGGCTCAACTCCGTTCATGGATTGCCAATTTGCCTTACGACATCATCACTAAGAAGGAGTGGATGAAAAAGAAGAAGCGTGAAGCCTTTTACCAGATGCTCGTGTATATCGTCTTCTCCCTGCTGAACAGCAAGGTCGATACCGAAGTGAAGAGCATACTTGGACGTGCAGACGTTGTCATCAAGACCAAGACACACATCTTTGTACTCGAACTGAAAGTAGATGATACGGTAGATAATGCCCTCGCACAGATTGATGACAAGGGCTATGCCATACCATACGAATCTGAAGGACTGACTCTGGTCAAGTGCGGAGTAAGCATCTCAAGTGAAGCCCGCAACATCATCCACTGGCGCATTGTTGACACAGAAGGAAACATCATCGATGAACAAAATTTTTAGGCATACGCAAATCCTACATACAAGCATGAAACAGCTCATGACATTGCAGGCGTGGCTACTCAGCCTTTTTGAACCAAGGAGACAAGTACGTCTGACCAACATCGGCAACTACAATATGAAATTATTTCGCACCTTGACTTTGTCTTCTTCTGTCGCTACTAACTTCGTTTTCCTCGAACGCGACTCGGCAATATCCAAACACTGGCTTGATATTGCTCTCGCTGCTCTCTCGGTTCGGCATAATCAAAACGAGCTTTGCCTCTGCTCTCACTAAGCTCTACTTTTGCACGTCTGCAAAAGTTGGTTCAGTGCTTTAAAGGATATCTCATCCATTACGTTGCGCTAACGCACTACGCTATGTTATTGCGCTCCTACAGAGCTTTTTCAGTACCCTTCCCTTTAGGGAGGGCTTGGGTATGCTCCCCTTATATTAAAAAATCCTAATTGTGCGTTATTAATTATTAATTGCCAAATAAAAAAACAAAGTTTTTTCTTATCTTTGCAGCGTGATTTAGAAGATTATAAAAATAAAAATGAAAAACATAAAACTCAGAAATATGAAAAGAAACTTTTTAAAATTTTTACTTTCGGCAGTGCTGATGATGTGTAGCATGGGTGCTTGGGCTGACCTTGGCACTCCTCCCAACAATGAGATATGGTATACAACATCCGATGGTGAACCGATAAAACTAGCTAATAATACTATGTTCGGTGCAACATATAAGTCAAACACATACAACGACGGGAAAGGTGTAATTACGTTTGAGAGTGACGTAACTACGATAGGGAAAAGTGCTTTCTATAGATGTTCAAATCTAAAAAGCATAGAAATTCCAAAATCTGTGACTTCGATTAGTGATTTTGCCTTCTCTGGCTGTTCCCGTTTGACCAGCATAGAAATCCCTAAATTCGTGGAAACGATTGGATTCGCTTCTTTCGCTGCTTGTACTGATTTGACAAACATAAAAATCCCTGAACTCGTAAAATCAATTGGAGAGTCTGCCTTTCAATGGTGTTCAGGCCTTGCAAGCGTCAGAATCCCTGAATCCGTGACATCGATTGGAGATATGGCTTTCAATGAATGCTCCGGCTTGGAAAGTGTCTTTGTGGAATGGACCGATGCCGACAAGATACTGGCCTTGAGTAATGGCGCTTTCCCTTATGAAACTTGCAACCTGTATGTTCCTGAGGGAACAACCGACATCTATTCCGGCAAAGACTGTTGGAAGAAGTTCAAGAGCATCAATATATTCATCCCGTTCAACCAGATATGGTACACATCATCCGATGGTGAAAAGATAGAACTAACCGATTATTCTGTGTTCGGTGCAACATATAAGTCAAACGAATACGGCGGTGGAAAAGGCATTATCACGTTTGAGGGTGACATAAACACGATTGGGAATCAGGCTTTTCAAGGCTGTTCCAATCTTACGAGCATCAGAATACCTGAATCAGTGGCCTCGGTCGGAATTAAAGCTTTTTATCAATGTTCAAGATTAACGAATATTGAACTGCCTAAATCTTTACAGTCTATTGGAGAGGCTGCTTTCGAACAGTGTTCAAGTTTGGCAAGCATCGAAATGCCTAACTCAGTGACATCAATTGAGAATTATACTTTCAACGGATGTCAAATCTTGGCAAGTATCACACTCCCTGAATCAGTGACCTCGATAGGAGATTATGCTTTTTATAATTGTTCCAGCTTAGCAAACGTCATATTGCCAAACTCTTTGAAATCGATTGGATGCGAAGCCTTCTTTCATTGTTCAAACTTGCAAAGCATCACACTCCCCGAATCATTGGAATCAATTGGTGAGCAGGCATTCTATGGTACAGGACTGAAAAGTATTTTTGTAGAATGGACAGATGATTACAAGATACCTGACTTAAAAGAGATACAATTCCCTTATGAAACTTGCAACCTGTACGTCCCTTATGGAACAACAAAAATTTATAAAGAAAAATCTCTTTGGGCGACATTTAAAAGCATTAATGAGCCAAACCTGCATATCGAGGATGGAAATAATACTGTCAACAGGTATCTGAATAGTGGAGATGATATTGTCATAGACGACGATATTGTCCAAATTGTGACTCAGGGAACAGTTAAAAACATTGACGTGACCTACACCCGCAATTTCGCCAAAGCAGACAAGTGGCAGGGATGGTATGTACCTTTTGACGTTCCTATGGCCGATATGGCAACGGCAGGGCTTGACGTGGCTGAGATTTACGGCATATTGCTGGACAACAGCGGTAATACAGTACTTGCTTTCCTTATGATGGATGAAGGAACGGTAAAGGCCAATACTCCATACGTTGTACGGCCTAAGACAAGCGGCAAAGTGACTGTCACAACTAAAACAACGCTCTACCCGTCTGCAGCAACCGATTTCACAATCAATTCCGCAAAGGATACTTATACCATTGGCGGCATATATAAGCAGACTACGACCCCGGGCAACTGGTATGCAATAAACAAGGACGGTCAGTTCCAGAAGATGGGCACGGATGTCAGCCTTCGTCCGCTGCGCATTTGGATGACCATCACTCCACGCATAGACAATCCTTACGCACAGTCGGTGGGAGCAAATGCAAAGATAGATATTATGGTGATTGGCGATGATGAGACGACGGGGATAACTTCGTACGAAAACGATAACGATAACATCTATGGTTCGACAGGTTCACCAACCATGTACAACCTTAACGGACAGAAGGTGAACAGCATCCAGAAGGGACAGATTTATATCATAAATGGTAAGAAGTATTATCATAAGTAGGAGATTAGAGTTTAGGGCTTAGGGCTTAGAGCAACGATGACAATGACTCTGACACTGACTCTGACACTGACTCTGACTCTGACACTGACTCTGACTATGACTATGACACTGACTATAAAACCTACAACCCATATCAAAAAAACATAAAAAACAATGCAACGCAAATACATTAAGCCAAGTATAAAGGAAATAGTGGTAAAGGCAAGAACCATTCTTGCTAGTTCACCATGGAATGAAAATGAGCAGGCTGGCATCGATCCTAATCCTGGCTCTCAAGATAACTTTGGAGCTAAGGAGGACTTCATAGACTTTGGCTGGTAGTTGACACTCAAAGAGGATGAAGAATATTCTCAAGTTCGTGTATCGAAAAAGCAATATTTACCATGAAAAGATTTATAGTTCTATGTTTTGCCTTATCTGTGTTGGGAGTAGTATGTGCTCATGATGTTAAGGATGAGCGCCCACTGGCTTTCCCTTCAGCCGAAGGATACGGGAAATATACTGTTGGCGGCAGAGGTGGAAAAGTGTATGAGGTTACTACGCTTGAAGATTCTGGCAAAGGAAGTCTGCGTGAGGCTGTTGAGGCAAGTGGACGCAGGACAATAGTGTTCCGCGTATCGGGTACAATAACATTAAAAAGACAATTAAGCATCAGAAACCCATACATAACTATTGCAGGTCAGACTGCCCCTGGTGACGGAATCTGTCTTCGTGGCTATCCTCTCTCCATCAATGCTGATGAGGTCATCATACGCTACATCCGCGTAAGATTGGGAGATGAAACAAAGACCGAATCGGATGCAATCAGCTGCCGTTTTCACAAGAACATCATCTTAGACCATGTGTCCGCATCATGGAGCGTTGACGAAACCATGTCCATTTACCATTGCGACAGCATTACTGTGCAATGGTGCATTATATCCGAAAGTCTCTATGCTTCAAACCACACAAAAGGTCATCATGGCTTTGGTGGAATCTGGGGGGCAGACTATAGCACTTATCATCACAACCTCATAGCATGTCATTCAAGCCGCAATCCACGTTTTGCGGGTGCTTCGGGATTTGTTGATTATCGCAATAATGTAGTGTATAATTGGGGCTACAACAGTTGCTATGGTGGTGGCTCTGAACAAAGTGGCGGGTACAAGATTGCCCGAACGGACATCAACATGATAAACAATTACTACAAACCAGGACCAGCCACTGTTTCGGGTGAAGTAAGACGTCGTATTGCCAATCCTTCATGGGCCAATGGCAAATGTGGGAAATGGTATGTCTATGGGAATGTGATGGAAGGCAATGAAGATGTGACAAAAGACAATTGGAATGGTGGCATACATCCAAACTCAAAGAAGGACGAAGTAATCGACAGCATACGTCGCAGTCAGCCATGGCCATCGATGCCAATTAACACACAGAGCGCAAATGATGCCTATTTCAGTGTATTGGAAAAAGCAGGAGCCTCGCTGCATCGCGATTGCGTTGATGAGCGCATAATCAACGATGTGAAAACAGGCAAAGCCACATACGAAGGACAGGGATACAAGGAACAAAAAGGAATGCTTGACAGGAATATAAAAAGTGGAATCATAGACTCGCAACAGGATGTTGGAGGATGGCCTGTTCTCAAGAGCACTACCCCACCGACAGATAGCGACCATGATGGTATTCCTGATGATTGGGAGGAGCAGCATTCACTCAACCCTCATGACTCAAATGATGGTGCATCAATGGCTCACAACTGCCCATACACAAACTTAGAAATATATCTGTCAGAAATAGCAGAATAGGAATGCTGGTTGTAGGTTAGAGGTTTATGGTTGTCGGAATAACTGAGACCATGTTACCTTATTTTCGCCTGGAAGGCGATACAGCGAGCGTAGCGAGCGGTCAGTAACTGGGGGCAGCGCCCTCAGAATATTGCAACCAACAAGTAAACGTGCCTGGATGGCACTACCTCGTAACAAGGTACTGGCCTCTACCCAGAAGCAAGTGGTGGCGTTCTGTATTAATCCACTTCGTGGCTTTTCTTCCTCCGCACCTCGGCATAATGCAAATAAATTTGCCTTCTGCTCTCCCTTCGACTTGGCTCAGGGTAAACTATTTGTCGTCAGTTAATCCACTTCGTGGCTTTTCTTCGGCAAAGCCTCAGGCGCAAGCGGAGTTCTAAGATTTTGTCTTCCAGACAATCTTATTGTATTTTGATGTTATTTTAAAGGCGGAGTTGTTACCGCGAAATTTGAATAAATCTTAAATAATTAAAAATTATTTTGATTTTGTGCATGATTTGCTGTAACTTTGTAGCGAAATTGTGCATATAAGCAAAATCTCACAGGTTGGCAAAGAATTTGGAAACAGCTGTTACTATTGGTTTCTTTGACGGCGTGCATCGCGGTCACAGATTCCTGCTCAATGAGTTGAAGGATAAAGCCACACAGCGTGGCTTGAATCCACTGGTGGTGACATTTGATTCTAAAGGCTACAAGGTGCTTACAACATTAGCCGAAAAGACTAAACTGATTCAGGAGTCAGGCATTGAGAGAATTGAAGTCCTGGAGTTTGATGACAGGTTAAAACATACAACCGCCTTCGACTTTATGAAACATACGCTGAAGGAATGCCTGAATGCAAAAATGCTACTCGTTGGCTTTGACAACCGTTTCGGCTTTGGACTGACTGATGGGATTGAAGAATATCGGCAATATGGTAAGGCTTTGGACATTGAAGTTGAAGAATGCAGCGAATTTCCTGAGGATGAAAAAGAGCGGCATAAACTAACTAGTTCGACTCACATAAAACAACTGCTTGCAGATGGTGATGTGGCACAGGCTGCAAAACTTCTGGGGTATCCATACTTTATCAGAGGAACGGTAGTGAAGGGCAAACAATTAGGGCGCACAATAGGTTTTCCTACAGTAAACCTCGGTCAGATTGATGAAAACAAACTGATACCAAATAAAGGGGCGTATGCAGGAGCAGTAAACGGCAAGAGGGCTATAATTAACGTGGGTGACTTGATTGAAGCTCATATACTGGATTTCAATGGAAACTTGTATGGAGAGAATGTTCAGGTGGATTTTGAAAGAAAACTGCGCGACGAAATGAAGTTTGCATCTGTTGAAGAACTCAAGCAACAGCTGACTATTGATAGGCGCGTTGCGCTACCTGACGATAACGATAACCCATAACCCACAACCCATAACCCACAACCCATAACCCATAACCCATAACCCATAACCCACAACCATCATAGTATGATAGAAAAAATAATAATACTCGAAGATGCTGACCCTATGATTTTTTATGGGGTCAAGAATAGTAATCTGCAGATAATAAAATCGCTCTATCCAAAACTCAGAATCGTTGCCCGTGACAATGTGATGAAAGTTCTTGGTGATGAGGAACAAGTGGCTCATTTTGAAGAGTGCATGGACAAACTTCAAAAGAGTTGCGTGGAATATAATTCGCTCAAAGAAGAAACAATAATAGACTGCATAAAAGGTAAGAACATAGGGAAAAGAGGAAATGATGCTGAATCAGAAAGCGCTATCTGCTATAGTGTGACTGGTAAGCCAATAAAAGCACGCACAGAGAATCAGCAGAAACTTGTAGAGGCTTTTGAAAAGGACGACATGATTTTTGCCACTGGTCCTGCTGGTACGGGAAAGACTTATACAAGCATAGCCTTGGCAGTGAAGTCGCTGAAAGAAAAACGAACGAGAAAGATAATACTTTCACGTCCAGCAGTTGAAGCTGGAGAAAAACTCGGTTTTCTGCCTGGCGACATGAAAGACAAGATAGATCCATACCTGCAACCGCTCTATGATGCATTAGAAGACATGATTCCTGCACAGAAACTACAGGAAATGCTGGAAAAACATGTGATACAGATTGCGCCATTAGCCTTTATGCGAGGCAGAACATTGTCGGATGCAGTGGTGATTCTCGACGAAGCACAAAACACATCAATGGCTCAGATAAAAATGTTTCTGACACGTATGGGCAACAATACTAAAATGATTATCACTGGCGACTGCACACAGATTGACTTGCCACGCTCTATACGTTCAGGACTGTTGCATGCGCTGAATGTGTTGAAAGATGTAAAAGGTATTTCGTATGTAGAAATGGGACAAGCCGACATAATCAGGAATCGACTTGTGACAAGAATAGTGGAAGCATACGATAGATACGAAAACGATAACGAAAACGATAACGGTAACAAGCCTACCCCAGACCCCTCCATAAAGGGAAGGGATTAAAAAGGAGGATTAAGAGGATGCCCCGTAAAATAGTATAAAAAGATTGTGATGATGGATAAATTTGGATTAATTGGATTTCCTTTAGGACATTCATACTCGAAGAGTTATTTCAATGAGAAGTTCAAAAACGAGCACATCAATGCTCATTATGACAACTATGAGATTCCGCAGATAAGCAAACTCATAGAAGTGCTTGCATCAAACCCCACTCTGAAAGGATTGGGTGTAACGAGTCCTTACAAGGAAAAAATAGTTGAATATCTGGATGAATTAAGTCCCGAAGTACGTAAAATCGGTGCATGTAATTCCATCAAAATACAAAACCAGAAAGGAAATCTGGTCTTAAAAGGATACAATACAGACTACATCGCATTCAAAAACAGTATTGAACCGCTATTAGAGCCATACCATTACGGCGCACTCATACTTGGTACTGGCGGTGCTGCAAAAGCAGTGCATTTGGCATTGCAGGAGTTAGGACTGAAAACTGCTTTCGTTAGCAGATACGACCGACCAGGAACCGTGAACTATTCACGACTGAGAGATGAAGACTTGAAGACATTCAACGTTATCGTCAATGCCACTCCATGCGGAATGTATCCCAACATTGCACAATTTCCTAACATACCATACGAAGGAATAGACAGTCATACACTGATGTATGACCTTATATACAACCCCGATGAGACAATGTTCCTGAAGAAAGGCAGAGAGCATGGTGCTGTAACAAAAAACGGACTGGAAATGATGCTGTTGCAAGCATTTGAGTCGTGGAAAATATGGAATGATTAATTAACTCTGACTGCTGACTCTGACACAGACACTGACTCGGACTTGGACACTGACAACACAAACAAACTAAAGATATAAAAATGGCAAATAACTTACTTGAAAAACTTGACGGATTGGTTGCAAGATTTGAAGAAGTTTCAACACTTATTGCAGACCCAGCGGTGATAAGCGACCAAGCAAGATTCGTGAAACTCACACGTGAATATAAGGAACTGGAAAATATCCTTAATGCAAGAAAAAGGTACATTGCTTGTCTGAACGGCATAGATGAAGCAAAGGATATTCTGACAAACGAATCTGATGCAGAAATGAAAGAAATGGCAAGAGAAGAACTTGCTAAAAATGAAGTATTGCAGCCAAAACTGGAAGAAGAAATAAAACTCCTGCTTGTACCAGCCGACCCCGAAGACGGGAAAAACGTTCAGATGGAAATACGCGCTGGAACAGGTGGAGATGAAGCCTGTCTGTTTGCTGGTGATATTTTCAAGATGTACCAGAAATACTGCGACAGCAAAGGCTGGAAAATGACTATTACAAGTGTCAGTGAAGGTGCTGTGGGCGGTTTCAAGGAAATTGACCTTGCCATAACGGGTGACAACGTGTATGGAACACTAAAATATGAAAGTGGGGTTCACCGCGTTCAGCGTGTTCCTGCTACTGAAACACAAGGAAGAATGCACACCAGTGCTGCAACAGTCGCTGTATTGCCTGAGGCAGATGCCTTTGAAGTACACATCAATGAAGGTGACATAAAATGGGATACCTTCAGAAGCAGTGGTGCTGGTGGACAGAACGTTAACAAAGTGGAATCTGGTGTCAGGCTCAGGTATCCATGGAAAAACCCTAACACAGGTGTTGTCGAGGAAATTCTGATAGAATGTACCGAAACACGCGACCAACCTAAAAACAAGGAACGTGCCTTATCGAGATTGAGAACATTCATCTATGACCGTGAACACCAAAAATACATCGACGATATTGCATCAAGGAGAAAGACTCTGGTATCGACAGGAGACAGAAGTGCTAAAATTCGCACATACAACTATCCACAAGGCAGAGTGACAGACCACCGTATTGGTTTCACGATTCACGACTTGGCAGGTTTTATGAATGGCAATATTCAGGACTGCATTGATGCACTGACCGTTGCCGAAAATGCAGAGCGCCTGAAAGAAAGTGAATTATAATTACGGTTGTAGGTTATCGGTTGTGGGTTGTAGGTTATTAACCAAAAACCTAAAACCGTTTATCTAATTATAATTATTTGTAAAATTATTATAAATTATTTTGCGTTTTGTATTTATATTCGTACCTTTGCGCAAAATATTTTTTATGGAATTTACAGCAAAACAAATAGCAGAGCTGATACAAGGTGAAATCGTAGGTAACGAAGATGCCAAAATCAGTTCGTTTGCGAAAATAGAAGAAGGCAAGGATGGTGCAATTTCCTTCCTTTCCAACCCCAAATACACTCACTATTTGTATGAAACAAAATCGAGTGTTGTATTAGTGAACAATGACATCGTACTGGAACACCCAGTCGAAGCCACACTTATCAAAGTAAAAAACGCATACGAGTCAATAGCACAACTGCTGAACATTTATGATTCCCTGACAGAAAAAAAGACAGGAATTAGCAGTTTGGCATTTGTAAGCGAAACAGCAAAAATAGGGAGCAATTGTTATATTGCCCCTTTTGCATATATAGGTGACAATGTGACAATAGGCGATGATTGCCGAATCAATCCTAATGTTGTCATCTACGACAATTGCAGAATAGGCAATCGCGTAACAATTCTTTCTGGCTCTGTAATAGGTGCTGACGGATTCGGTTTCGCCCCTACCCCAGACGGATATAAAAAGATTCCACAGATAGGAATAGTCATCATTGAAGACGATGTTGAAATCGGAGCCAACACCTGTGTGGATCGTTCTACAATGGGCGCAACAGTTGTACACAGAGGCGTGAAACTGGATAATCTGATTCAGATTGCACATAATGTTGAAATAGGCGAACACACTGTTATGGCGGCACAAGCTGGTGTCAGTGGCAGTACGAAGATAGGAAAATGGTGCATGTTTGGAGGACAATCTGGAATTAGTGGACACATAAAAATTGGAGACCAGGTGAAAATTGGGCCACAAGCAGGTGTGATTAGTTCTATGAAAGACTCACAAAGCGTCATGGGTTCACCAGTTATAGATGCAAACAACTATTTCAAGTCGTATGCAATATTCAGAAAACTACCTGAATTGTATAAGAAAATAAACGATTTGGAAAAAGAAATAGAAAGATTGAAAAATACATAATATGAAGCAACAAACTCTTAATGGAAGTTTCTCACTATGCGGCAAAGGACTGCATACAGGACTGAATCTTACAGTAACCTTCAATCCTGCTCCAGAAAATCACGGATATAAAATCCAGCGCATAGACCTTGAAGACAAGCCTATAATAGATGCTATCGCAGAGAATGTGGTTGACACAACAAGAGGTACTGTCTTAGGTAAGGGTGATACACGTGTTTCAACGGTAGAACATGGACTATCGGCACTTTATGCTCTGGGCATTGACAACTGCCTGATGCAGGTGAATGGTCCAGAATTCCCTATCCTTGACGGTAGTGCAATAGAATACATCAATCAAATAGACAAAGTTGGTGTCAAAGAGCAAAATGCACCAAAAGACTGGTACGTCATTCGTAACAAGATTGAGGTCAAAGACGAAACGACCGGTTCATGCATAACAATCCTCCCCAACGATTGCTTCAGCATCACAGCAATGGTAAGTTTTGATTCCAAATTCGTGAATAGTCAGTTCGCGACTTTAGATAACACCAAAGATTTTGTCAAAGAAATTGCACCTGCAAGAACTTTTGTATTTGTCAGGGACATTGAACCACTCCTTCAGGCAAATCTCATAAAAGGTGGTGACCTGACTAATGCTATCGTAATATATGAACGTCAGACCACACAAGAAAGACTTGACCAATTGGCTGACATTCTGAATGTTCCACACATAGATGCAAAAAAATTAGGTTATATTCAACACAAACCACTTGTATGGGACAATGAGCCTACACGCCATAAACTACTTGATATCATCGGTGATATGGCACTTATTGGCAAACCTATAAAGGGAAGAATCATTGCTACTAAGCCAGGACATACCATTAACAATAAATTTGCCCGTGCAATAAGAAGAGAAATCAGAGCACACGAAATTCAGGCACCGATATACGATCCCAACGAAGAGCCTGTGATGGATATAAACAAAATCCGTTCACTATTGCCTCATCGCTATCCTATGCAGTTGGTTGACAAGATTATCTCACTTGGAGCCACAACAATTGTGGGTGTCAAGAATGTTACGAGTAATGAGCCGTTTTTCGTAGGACATTTCCCTAACGAACCTGTAATGCCTGGCGTATTGCTCATTGAAGCCATGTCGCAATGTGGGGCTATTCTGGTACTGAACACACTTGATGACCCTAAGAAATATTCCACATATTTCCTCAAAATAGACAATGTGAAATTCCGCCAAAAAGTTGTACCTGGCGACACTGTGATTTTCAAAGTTGAACTGCTTTCTCCAGTAAGACATGGGATATCAACTATGAAAGGCTACATGTTTGTAGGCGACAAAGTTGTAGCAGAAGCATCATTTACAGGAAAAATAACAAAAAACGAATAAACAATATGACAGAAATAAGTCCAATGGCCTTTGTACATCCAGAGGCAAAAATAGGAGAAAATTGTAAAATAGGTCCATTCTGCTACATTGATAAAAACGTGGAGATTGGCGATAATAATGTACTGATGAATAGTGTTACCATTCACTATGGTGCACGAATCGGCAACAATAACACGTTTTTCCCTGGTGCGAGCATAAGCACACAGCCACAAGACTTGAAGTTTAAAGGCGAAGCCACTCTCTGCATCATCGGTGACAATAACAGCATTCGAGAAAATGTAACCATCAGTCGCGGTACTGCATCAAAAGGAAAGACTTTAGTTGGTAGCAACAACTTGCTGATGGAAACAGTACATATTGCGCATGACTGCGTAGTAGGCAATGAGTGCATAATAGGTAACGGAACAAAATTGGCTGGTGAAGTGATTGTTGACGACAAGGCAACAATCAGTGCCAATGTACTTGTGCATCAGTTCTGCCACATAGGAAGTTATGTAATGATTCAAGGTGGTAGCCGTACTTCACAAGACATTCCTCCTTATATCATTGCAGGCAAAGAACCTATCCGATATGCAGGTGTGAATCTTATTGGGTTGCGCCGCAGAAGTTTTGATAACGACCTGATTAGAGCTATTCATGACACATACAGGATAATGTATTCAAAAGGCATTTTAAGAGAAGGTATCGAAGAAGCAAAACTCACCGTTACTCCATCACCTGAAATTGAATATATTTTCAAATTCATAAAGAATTCTGAACGCGGCATCATACGATGAAGACTCTGTTGGTAGTTCTTGGTCCGACAGGAGTAGGCAAAACGGAACTGAGCATAGACATTGCTTCACATTTCAATATCCCAATCATAAATGCCGACTCCAGACAACTTTACAAAGAGTTGCCAATTGGAACAGCTGCACCGACAAAAGAACAACAGGAAAAAGTAAAACATTTTTTTGTAGGCACACTCTCAATCAATGATTACTACAGTGCTTCAATGTATGAGCAAGATGTTCTTTCACTACTCGACCAGTTATTTGCAGATAGTGACTATGCACTTCTCTCTGGTGGAAGCATGATGTATATTGATGCCGTGTGCAACGGAATTGATGAAATTCCATCTGTCGATGAAGCAACAAGAAATAATCTCAAGCAAAGATTTGAAGAAGAAGGAATGGATAGAATGCTGAACGAGTTAAAACTGCTCGACCCAGAATACTATCAGGTAGTTGACACGAAAAATCCACGTAGAATCATTCATGCGTTAGAGGTATGCTACATGACTGGCAGAACCTACACCTCGTTCCGCACCAAGCAGAAAAAACAGCGTCCATTCAATATTAAAAAAATCGGATTGCAAATGCCAAGAGAGATAATGTTTGACAGAATAAACAGACGTGTGGATAAGATGATTGATTCAGGGTTTATTCATGAAGCAGCAAACGTTTATCCGAAAAAAGGCTTGAACTCCCTTAACACTGTCGGGTATAAAGAACTGTTCGACTATTTTGATGGTAAGACAGAATTGGACTATGCAATAAAGAAGATACAAAAAAACACTCGCGTATATTGCAAAAAACAAATGACATGGTTCAAAAAAGACGAATCTATCGTTTGGTTTCATCCTAATGAAATTCAGGCAATAATAAATTATATTGAACAATGAACAATAATAATTTGGCCACCGAAAAGCAGCAAAACAGCAAAACAGCAAAACAGCATAGAAAGATAAGCAAATCAAAGATTTTAAAGAAAGCCTTTATTACACTGGTTTCACTGATAATTTTCATTATCCTCTATTTGTTTGCTGTTGATTTCAATCTTCTTGGTCTGTTTGGGAAATCACCATCAATGGATTCGTTGATGAACCCACAGAATAGCGTTGCTTCCATTATCTTTAGTGAAGATGGGGAGGAAATAGGGAAACTCTACCATGAGAATCGTGTTCCTGAACTGTTCGGACAGATAAACCCTGTATTTTGGGAAGCACTTGTCAGTACAGAAGATGAACGGTTTTATGAACACAATGGAATAGACTTTTGGGGATTCGGTGCTGCAACAAAAGATTTCATCGTTCACGGTCATGCACGCGGAGCCTCAACTATAACACAACAACTTGTGAAAAACCTGTTTCGCGTTCGCACACAATATTCTACGGGGCTTCTTGGCAAAATTCCTGGTATAAAAATACTTATTCAGAAAAGCAAGGAATGGATTTCTGCCATAAAACTTGAAATGTTCTATAGCAAGAATGAAATATTGTGTATGTATGCAAATACCGTTGACTTCGGAAGCAATGCATTCGGCATAAAAACTGCCTGCAAGACATATTTCAACACAACGCCAAAAGAATTGAAGACCGAAGAAGCTGCCGTGTTGGTAGGCATCTTAAAGGCTACAAGTTTCTACAATCCTGTACTAAATCCTGAAAACAGTAAAAATCGCCGCAACACTGTCCTTGACAATATGCGCATCCACGGCTACCTGACACAACAAGAATGTGACTCGCTGTCGGCATTGCCTCTGACACTGCATTTCACTAAAGAAGAGGAAAACACAACAACCGCAATGTATTTCCGTGATGCGGTAATAAAGGAACTTCAGGAATGGTGTGAAATTTCTGGAATGGACTTATATTCAGATGGTTTGAAGATTTACACAACACTTGACTCCAAGATGCAAAAAATTGCTGAAAAGGCTGCTTTTGAGAACATGCGCGTTGTCCAGAAAGATTTTGAACTGCATTGGAGCGGAAAGCATCCTTGGGAAAAAGAGCAACCAAATCTTATTGATGACTTGGTAAAAAAGACCAGTTATTACCGCGAACTGTCTGCTATGTTCCCTGACAATCCAGACTCTGTAAACTATTATCTGAACAAGATACACAAGACAAAAGTCTTTTCTTACAATGACGATAAGGAAAAAGAATTAAGCACTATTGATTCCATTCGTTATATGTGCAAATTCCTGCATTGCGCATTTATTGCCATGGACCCGCACAATGGTCATGTAAAAGCATGGGTGGGCGATGTGGATTACAACTCATGGAAATACGACAAGGTGATGGCTACGCATCAACCAGGTTCAACATTCAAGCTTTTTGTCTATACCGAAGCCATGAATCGGGGTATGTCACCAAATGATGTGATTCTTGACTCTCCAATATCAATTACCGACCCGAAGAATGAGACATGGATTCCTAATAATGCTAATGGGTCTTACTCATACTCTGATATTTCACTCGAAACAGCATTCGCGAAAAGTATTAATACTGTTGCCGTGAAACTCGGACAAACACTTGGCTTGTCGTCTATCGCAAGAACTGCGAAAAAGATGGGTATTACCACAACACTGGAAGAAACACCAGCCATGACTCTTGGTGCATCAGACGTAAAACTGGTTGACCTGACAGCAGCATACAGTGTAATTGCAAATGGTGGCGAACAGGTTACGCCTATCCTTGTTACGAAGATTGTTGATGCAAAAGGCAATGTTGTCTATCAGCCTGAAACAGAAAGACACCGCATACTCCCAGAATCTACTGTCTATTACATGCAGAGACTGCTGATTGGTGGTGTTAAGCATTATTACGGCACATCACACAATCTGATGACTTTCATAGGCAACATCAACGATACCGACTTTGGTGGCAAGACAGGTACTACTAACAATCATTCCGATGGTTGGTTTGTTGGAGTTACACCTCATCTCGTGGCTGGAGCATGGGTTGGAGGAGAATACCGATCCATCCACTTCCGTAATGCTCAAGGTCAAGGTTCCAGAACAGCACTTCCTATTTGTGCACAATTCCTGCAACGGGTGTTCAACACCAGTTCGTTCAAAAGCTATCATGGACATTTTGAAGATTTTAGTGACAAATATGGCAAATTCACATACGAAACAAATAAAGTTGTTGAAGACACAATGGCTGTTGACAGTATTGATGTCGAAGCAATTTTGAAAGAAGACGAAGAAACAATTGTTCAATAATTCGTAATGAAAAAATATTATATACCTCTTATAATTTGTGGAGTAACACTGATAGGAATACTTTTCTACTACTTCTTCACTCCGTTCTCAAAGATTAAGAACGACTATTATCTGTGTATTGATGACAATGATAATATTGACTCTGTGATTAGCAAAATCAAACCTGTAGCTTCTGAAAAGGGTTTTTCAGCATTGACGACACTTATTCGGCACACATCCTATTCAGATAAAATAAGGTCGGGGCGTTTCAAGATTGGGCCAAAAGACCCATCCATCACTATTTTCCACAGAATGAGCAGTGGATTGCAAGCATCTGTTATGCTCACCATTCCAAGCACACGAACAATTCCTGAACTCGCAGATAAAATTGGGAAAAATCTGATGATTGGTGGCGATGCAATACGCTATGCTCTGGAAGACAGTGTAATCTGCAAACAATATGGATTCACGAAGGAAACAATTCCATGCTTGATTATCCCAAACACATACAATCTTTATTGGAATGTTACACTTGAGAATTTCCTGGAGCGTATGAAAAACGAATATAATTCGTTCTGGAACAAAGAACGCATGGCTAAAGCACAGGAAATGGGATTAACCCCTGTTCAGGTTTCAACTCTCGCAAGCATTGTTGATGAAGAGACTGCCTACGAACCTGAAAAACCTATAATTGCTGGCTTGTATTATAACCGCTATAAAAAAGGCATGAAACTTCAAGCCGACCCAACTATAAAATATGCTGTAGGTGATTTCACTATCAAGCGAATACATAATTGGATGTTGCTGACAAAAAGTCCTTATAATACTTATCGCAATGTGGGCTTACCTCCTGGACCGATTCGTATTCCTTCCGTCCAAGGCATTGACGCTGTATTGAATTATGAGCACCATAATTATATCTTCATGTGTGCCAAAGAAGATCTTTCTGGCACGCACAACTTTGCTAGCGATGCTGTTGAGCACATGAAAAATGCCGACCGCTACTACGCAGCCCTAAACAAACTCGGAATTGAATAATGTTTAAAATCGCTAAATCATAAATTCAAATAATATGTGTGAAATTAAAGATGAAGAACTCAAAAAAAGCAAGAGCTTTGTTGAGCAGTTCGTAGAAGAAGACCTCTCTGAAGGCAAGAACGACAGTAGAATCCAAACACGTTTCCCTCCAGAACCTAACGGATACATTCATATCGGTCATGCAAAAGCCATCTGTATGGACTTTGGTATAGCCGCAAATTATGGTGGTATATGCAATTTGCGCTTCGATGACACCAACCCTTCAAAGGAAGACACAGAATATGTGGACTCCATTATGAATGACATAAAATGGTTGGGATTCAAATGGGGTAATGTCTATTATGCTTCAGATTACTTCCAATATCTTTGGGATTTTGCTGTGTGGCTCATCAAACAGGGTAAGGCATACATTGATGAACAGACATCCGAAGAGATTGCAGCACAGAAGGGAACACCTACTACCCCAGGTGTTGCCAGTCCTTACAGAGACAGACCAGTGGAAGAAAATCTAGAACTTTTCTACAAGATGAATACTTCAGATGTGCCAGAGGGTAGCATGGTACTGCGTGCAAAACTTGACATGGCAAATCCAAACATGCACTTCAGGGACCCTATCATCTATCGTATCATTCACACTCCTCATCACCGTACTGGCACAAAATGGAATGCATATCCTATGTACGACTTTGCACATGGTCAAAGCGACTATTTCGAAGGTGTCACCCACTCCATCTGCACATTGGAATTTGTGCCTCACCGTCCGCTGTATGATCACTTTGTTGACGAACTGATAGAATATGAAAAATCTCTCCCTGAATCTGAACGTCATCCTGCAGGTGTTGACATAAACAATTACCGTACACGTCAGATTGAGTTCAATCGCTTGAACCTTACATATACAGTAATGAGCAAAAGAAAACTCAAGGCTCTTGTAGATGAACATCTTGTTGACGGTTGGGACGATCCACGTATGCCTACTATTTGTGGTATGCGCCGCCGTGGTTATTCACCTGAAAGTATAAGAAAGTTCATTGATTCCATTGGCTACACAAAATTCGATGCTCTCAACGATATGGCACTTCTTGAAGCTGCAGTACGCGAAGATTTGAATGCAAGGGCTTACAGGGTGTCTGCTGTCTTAAACCCTGTGAAACTGATTATTACCAATTATCCAGAAGGTCAGACAGAAGAGATGGATGCCATCAACAATCCTGAAAATGAAGCTGACGGCACTCACACCATTACTTTCTCACGCGAATTATGGATTGAGCGCGACGATTTCATGGAAGATGCTCCTAAAAAATTCTTCCGTCTTTCCATCGACCGTGAAGTACGCCTGAAGAATGCTTACATCATAAAATGTACTGGCATTAAGAAAAATGATGCAGGGGAAATAGAAGAGATTTATGCCGAATATGACCCTCAGTCAAAGAGTGGGCTGGAAGGTGCAAACCGCAAAGTAAAAGGCACTCTGCATTGGGTAAGCGCATTGCATTGCCTCCCTGCAACCATTCGCATATATGACCGTCTGTTCAGCGTTGAAAACCCAGGCGCTGAAGAGGGAGATTTCCGCGATATACTCAATCCACAATCTCTTTCCGTTCAGACAAACTGCTATGTTGAAAAATACCTTGCTGAGAAACAACCAGGCGACTATCTCCAGTTCCAACGTATCGGATATTTCACATTAGACCCTTCGTCAAAGCCTAATTGCCTTGTATTCAATAAGACAGTCGGTTTGAAAGACACCTGGGCAAAAATGAATAAATAATGTTTCAAACACTATTAGACAATCTCAACTACGGCACAATATTCTTTTTGATGATGCTTGAAAGCACGGTCGTGCCAGTACCATCTGAATTTGTAGTCACTCCTGCAGCCTATCACGCCGCTGCTGGTAATCTTGATGTCTGGCTGACTATTCTTTTTGCAACCATTGGGGCCGATGTTGGGGCCAGCATCAACTATTGGGTGTCGTTTTTTGTCGGACGCCCATTGGTGTATAAGTTTGCCAACAGCAAGTTAGGTCGCCTTTGTCTGCTCAACCAGCAAAAAGTGGAAAAGGCTGAAAGATATTTTGATGACCATGGAATAGTAGCTACACTAACAGGCAGACTCATCCCTGGCATACGCCATCTCATATCTATCCCTGCTGGACTGGCGAAGATGCACTATGGCAAATTTCTGCTCTACACAACTATTGGCGCAGCAGCATGGCATTCCATTCTTGCATTGCTTGGCTGGTATCTGCATGCTTTCGTGCCAGAAGACCAACTCAACGATAAGATTACAGAGTATGCAGATTATATCAAGTGGGCAATAATCATACTCGTAATAATTGCTATAGCCTTCTTCATTATAAAACATAAATCCGGAAAGCCTGGAAATTCTGGAGAATCCGGAGAATCTGGAAAATCCAGAAAAACCGCATAACCGCAATTAAAAATTATTATGGCAAATCATCTTGTAATAATGGCTGGTGGCATTGGCAGCCGCTTCTGGCCAATGAGCACAGAAAACAAGCCTAAACAGTTCATCGACATCATGGGATGTGGAAAGACTCTTCTTCAGCTTACTGCCGAACGCTTCAAAGGAATATGCTGCGAAACTGATGTATGGGTGGTTACAAACAAACTGTATAAAAACCTTGTGAAAGAACAATTGCCACACATTGCCGACGATCACATTCTGATAGAGCCATGCCGCCGCAACACAGCACCATGTATTGCATATGCATCGTATCGTATCAAGCACGACGACCCCAATGCAAATATTGTGGTCACTCCATCCGACCATATCGTGATGAATCCAACTGAGTTTCAACGCATTATCAGCAACTGTCTGCATTTCACCAGTGAATCTGACACTATCGTCACACTCGGCATACCTCCTACCCGACCAGAAACAGGATATGGTTACATTCAAGCCAATTTCCGTAATGCTACAGTCAGAAACAAGGAGATATTTCCTGTTGATTCATTCCACGAAAAACCGAATTTTGAAACTGCACAGGCTTATCTGAACCAGAAAAACTACCTTTGGAATTCAGGTATCTTTATTTGGCAGGCAGAAACCATAGTCAACGCATTCCGAATCTACCAGCCTAATATGGCAAGATTATTTGAAAACCTTATGCCATACTATGCCACTGACAAGGAGCAGGAAATGATTGACAAGTATTTCCCTGACTGCGAGAATATTTCCGTTGATTATGCCATAATGGAAAATGTCGATGAAATCTATGTATCACCAGCCAATTGTGGATGGAGTGACCTTGGAACATGGGGCTCATTGTTGCAACAAAGCCAGAAAGACATTTATGGCAATGCGCTGATAGGCCAAAACATACAACCATCAAACATAAAAGCATATGATTGCCATAACTGCATCATACACGCCATGCAGGAAAAGCAAGTAGTGGTGCAAGGTTTGGATGGGTGCATCATTGCAGAGCACGATGACACATTGTTAATCTGCAAACTCAGCGAAGAGCAACGAATAAAGGAATTTCATTAAGACTAAGCTCCAGATATAGGCAATAAAGATAATCTGCGCATTCTAAAAAACGGAGCTATATAGACTATCCAGCACATACAATAATCTGGCGAAAAGTGCGTTTATATAATTGCAATTTGTAAATTTTTGAGCCTTGAACTTGGATTTTTCAAAATACATTATATGTCTGCTAATATTTCTATGCGGTTGCTGCATAGATGTATCTGCAGATACTTTTTTGCTTAAAGGTAGGGTTATGGATTCAGACCGTAATCCTCTCGAAATGGCTACCATTTCCTGCACTTCTCAAGGAAAGGCAGCCATTGCCAATCTAAAAGGCGAATATAAACTCACCCTGCAGAGTGCTGACAGCGTGGTGGTGAAATTCTCCATGATTGGCTATCAGGCTCGCACCCGCACTCTTATTAGACCTAAAGGTATTGTAACAATCAACATTTCTCTTAAAGGACTGGAACTGAATGAAGTAGTTGTCACGGAAACGCAACGTCAAAGGGATTTCACTGAAAGGATTGATGCAGAAGGTTTGAAGATGCTTCCTTCAACTACTGGCAATGGCGTAGAGGAACTTATCAAAATGCAGGCTGGAGTAAGCACACACAACGAACTGTCGTCACAATATAATGTCCGCGGAGGAAGTTTTGATGAAAACTCTGTATATATAAATAATGTAGAGGTCTTCCGTCCGCTTCTTATTCGCAGCGGTCAGCAGGAAGGATTGAGCATCATAAATCCTGACATGGTGCAAAACATCAATTTTTCTGCGGGAGGATTTGCGGCACAATATGCCGACAAGATGTCATCTGCTTTAGACATAATATACAAGAAACCTACTCATTTTGAAGCATCAGTAAGCGGTTCATTGTTAGGTGCTAATGCGTATGTTGGCATAGGCAACAAAAAATTCTCCATGACACATGGCTTGCGTTTCAAGACCACACAATATTTGCTCAACTTCTTAGAGACAAAAGGTGAATATAAGCCTCGACAGATTGATTATCAGACGTATCTGAGCTATAGTCCTACCAAAAACTGGACTATTGACTTCATTGGCAATATTTCAGAAAACCAATATGAATTTCAGCCCGAAGACCGTGAGACCAGTTTTGGTACTCTGGAGGATATCCACTCCCTGAAGGTTTATTTCGATGGAAACGAAAAGGATCTTTTCCGCACATATTTCGGTACGTTAGGCATTACCCGTCATTTCGGTGAAAAAACATCCCTTTCACTCTTGGGTTCTGCCTATAATAGTAAGGAAAAAGAAACTTACGACATTCAGGGTCAATATTGGATGGACGAAGCCGATGTAGTAAAGAACCTTGGTGTCGGCACCCACATGGAACATGCCAGAAACTATCTGAAATACAATATCTTTAGCGCAAAACTTCTCCGTGAGCATAAAAGTGGCAACCATAGCGTAAAAGGTGGAGTGACTTTCAAGAAGGAAAAAGTGGATGAAGATTCGCGTGAATATGAGATGAGAGACTCCAGCGGCTACTCCATGCCACACAACGCCAATGCCTTGCAAATGGTTTATTCCCTGAAGTCAAAAAACACTCTGGAATCCCAGAAACTGGAAGTATTTCTGCAAGATACATACCGTTTCAAGAGTGGTAGCCAAAAAACTTTCTACACCTTAAACTATGGCGCAAGATTCTCCTATTGGGACTATAACAAGGAATCCCTTTTCTCGCCACGCGCATCATTAGCCATCATACCAGCATTCAATAATGATGTTACGCTCAGATTTGCTACAGGCTATTACTATCAGACACCTTCCTACAAGGAAGTCCGCGACACAGTGACTACCAACGGTGAGACCAGAGCTATTCTGAATGAGAATATCAAATCGCAACGCTCAGTCCATTTCATCGCTGCCGCAGACTATAGATTCAAAATTCAGGATCGCCCATATAAAGCCACAGCAGAATTGTATTACAAGTTGTTGGGAAATCTAATCCCTTACAATGTCAACAATGTAAAGATTGTCTATTACGGCGGCAACCTCTGTACTGGCTACACGGCTGGTGTAGATTTAAAAATTTACGGTGAGTTCGTACCAGGAACTGATTCGTGGGTTAGTTTTTCTTACATGAAGGCACAGCAAAAGCTCAATGGCAAGTGGATTCCTATGCCAACCGACCAGGGGTTCAGTGCAAATCTGTTTTTCACAGACTATTTCCCTGGCACCGACAGATGGAAGATGACGTTGAAACTCAGTTATGCTGGTGGATTACCTTTTGGTCCGCCTCATACTGGATTGGAAAAACAAGTATTCCGTGCCACAGCCTATAGACGTGCCGATATAGGAATGAGTTACCGAATCGTCAACAATGAACGCAATGGTGGACTGAAAGACAAAGGAAAAATATTCAAGAACATCTGGGCAGAACTGGATTGCTTCAACATTTTCGGTTTCAACAATGTGAATTCATATTATTGGGTAACCGATGTCACGAATCAGCAGTTTGCCGTACCTAATTTCCTCACAGGCCGCCAAATCAACGGCAAAATTTTATTTGAATTCTGATTAACACAAGTTCATCGGTGAGCCGCCAAATTTACGAGATTTTTGTGCAAGATAATTAAAAAAACTTAATTGTCGGCAGATATTCGTCGCTGTTTCAAACTTATTTGTTATCTTTGCGTGTCAAATGCATTTTTTTAACTTTTTAAATATAACGAACATACTAAAATTATGAAATTATCACGTATTGATCACCTTGGCATCGCAGTCAAGAGTATTGATGAGGTTCTCCCCTATTTCGAGAATGTATTAGGATTGAAGTGTTACAACATCGAAGAAGTTGCTGACCAGAAGGTAAAGACCGCTTTCTTGAAGGTTGGTGAAGTTAAGTTGGAACTGCTCGAACCAACTTCAGAAGAAAGCACAATTGCTAAATTCCTTGAGAAAGGTGGTCGTGGCGTTCACCATGTAGCATTTGCTGTTGAAGATGGTGTTGCTAACGCATTAGTTGAATGCACAGAAAAAGAAGTCCGTGTTATCGATCAGGCTCCACGTCCAGGAGCAGAAAACATGATGATTGCCTTCCTGCATCCAAAATCAACTGCTGGTATTCTTACAGAATTATGTGAACCAAAACAATAATAAGGAAATAAGTGGTTTGACAGTTGAAGGAGTCAAGAAACTGAAGAATTGAGATAATAGAAACAATAAGTCTTGAACCTTGAACTTTAAACCTAAAACAATTTAGAATAATGAGTAAACAATTCGATAAGATTAAAGAGCTTGTTGAGAAGAGAGACAAGGCTCGTCTTGGTGGTGGCGAAGTTGCCATTGAGAAACAACATGGTAGAGGAAAATATACTGCTCGCGAACGCATTGACATGCTACTCGATGAAGGCAGTTTCGAGGAATTCGATATGTTCAAACTTCACCGTTGCCATAATTTCGGAATGGAAAAGAAACAGTTCCTTGGCGATGGCGTTGTGGCTGGTACTGGTACGGTTGATGGTCGTCAGGTATTCATCTTTGCACAGGACTTTACTGTAAACGGTGGTTCACTATCAGAGACAATGGCAGAAAAAATCTGCAAGGTAATGGATGAAGCCATGAAAGCAGGATGCCCTTGCATCGGTATCAACGACTCTGGTGGCGCACGTATTCAGGAAGCTGTAAACGCACTGGCTGGATATGCTGAGATATTCGAAAGAAACATTCTTGCAAGTGGTGTAATCCCACAGATTTCTGGAATCTTCGGTCCATGTGCTGGTGGTGCTGTTTATTCACCTGCACTGACAGACTTCACACTGATGATGGAAAACACAAGTTACATGTTCCTTACAGGTCCAAAAGTTGTAAAGACTGTAACGGGTGAGGATGTGGATCAGGAAAGTCTCGGTGGTGCAAGCGTTCATTCTACAAAGAGTGGTGTTACCCACCTCACAGCAGCAACTGAAGAAGAAGCTATTCAGACCATAAAAACTCTGCTCAGCTATATACCTTCAAACAATATGGAAGAAGCTCCTCGTACAGAATGCACTGACCCTGTTGGAAGAACTGAAGATATGCTGAATGAGATTTTGCCAGACGACCCTAATCAGGCATACGATATGTACAAGGTTATCGGTGCTGTTGTGGATGATGGCGAATTCTTTGAAATACAGCCTAAGTTTGCTAAGAATATTATTATCGGTTTCGCTCGCTTCAATGGCCAGAGCGTAGGTATCGTTGCCAACCAGCCAATGGCATACGCTGGTGTGCTGGACTGCAACGCTTCTCGTAAAGGCGCACGCTTTGTACGTTTCTGCGATGCCTTCAATATCCCAATCGTAACATTGGTCGATGTTCCAGGATTCCTTCCTGGTACTGGTCAAGAATATAATGCCGTTATCCTTCACGGAGCCAAGTTGCTCTATGCTTATGGTGAAGCTACAGTACCAAAGGTAACTGTTACCTTGAGAAAGAGCTATGGTGGTAGCCATATCGTTATGGGTTGCAAGCAGCTCCGCGCTGACCGCAACTATGCATGGCCATCAGCAGAGATTGCTGTAATGGGTGCAAGTGGTGCTGCTGCCGTTCTTTATGCTAAAGAAGCTAAGGCTGCTGAAGATCCTAAGGCATTCATGGCAGAAAAAGAAGCTGAATATTCCGAGGCATTTGCAAATCCTTATCAGGCAGCCAAGTTTGGCTATATTGATGATGTGATTGAACCTCGCAACACTCGTTTCCGCATCTGTCGTGCATTGGCACAACTTGACACAAAACGTCAGAATCTGCCTGCAAAGAAGCACGGATGTATTCCTTTGTAAATCCCGGAAACTCCGGAAATCCCGGAAAACCCGGAAAACCCGGAAAACCCGGAATATCCGGAATATCTGGAAAAAAAATAATAACATTAATAGTAAAATAGCGTGAAAAAAGTATTATTTATTAATCAGGAGATAACACCGTACGTTGCAGAGACACCTATGTCTTTGGCTGGGAACAAGTTGCCGTTGACAATGGTGGAAAATGGACATGAAATACGCATATTCATGCCTAAATGGGGATGTATCAACGAACGCAGGAATCAATTACATGAAGTAATCCGCCTGTCGGGAATTAACCTGATTATAGATGGTGCCGACCATCAGCTGATAATAAAAGTGGCTTCTATCCCAGGCACTCGCATTCAGGTGTATTTCATTGATAATCCTGACTATTTCAACTCTCGCAAGACTATGACTGTCAACGAGAAAGGCGTTGAATATAAGGACAATGGTGAAAGAGCCATCTTCTTTGCGCGTGGTGTATTGGAAACTGTAAAGAAGTTGCGCTGGATACCTGATGTCATCCACTGCCAAGGCTGGATGAGCGCTATTTTACCTTACTATATTAAAACAGTATTTAAGGATGAGCCTTGCTTTTCTGATGCTAAGATTGTGACAAGTCTGTTTAATAATGACCTGACTGGCACTTTTGGCAGAAAATTCAAAAAATCGATAAAATTCAACGAAGCAACGGCTGGAATACTGGATAATTATAGTACACCATTTAACTACACAGAACTGGTAAAACTGGCTATCGACTATTCTGATGCAATAGTCGAAGCCGTACCAGATTTATGCCAGGAATTGAAAGATTACAGCGCTGGACGTAATATTCCAATTCTGAATTATCAGGAAGATGAAAATATAGGAACCGCACTTACCGATTTCTATGAATCATTGTAGGTAAAAAAGATGAAAAAAGTTTTTTGGATAATTACTGCTTTGTTGCCGATTCTATTCATGGCTTGTGATGACGAATCGCTACAGATAGGTTCCACAATTGTTCCTTCAAGCGACCATGTGCAGATTTCATCAGCAGTTTTTGAGATTCCTTCACAATCGCTGGTAGTGGATTCTGTATTGGCAAGAAATGGTGTGGCATATCTTGGACGGATTCGTGATGCCGAGACCGATGCTTACCTCACAGCCAATTTTCTCACACAATTCCATGTCATAGAAGGATATCAGCTGGTTCCACTCGATGATATTGTTAGTCGTGATAAGGATGGGAAGATTATAGCCGATTCTGTTATATTGTCATTCTATATCGACAAATATTTCGGCGATAGTCTCAACCAGATGCAGGTTACAACATACGAGATGGCTGAACCTGTGGAAGAAGGTGTTTCTTATTACAGCAATGCCGACCCTAAAAAAGAAGGATTAATAAGACCTTACAAAGCAGATGGTACAGGAGGACTGAAACTAACTACTTCGTGGTGCGCAGTAGATCAGACTGTTTCTGATAGTGTCAGACAACAATACTACGCATCGGTAAAAATTCCTGCCAACCAGCCATATACCGATAAGGCAGGAAATACATACAACAATTATGGCTCGTATATATTGCAATCCATTTACGAGCATCCTGAGTATTTCAAGAACTCGTATGAATTCATCCATCATGTGTGCCCAGGATTCTATCTTGAAACTACCAATGGTATAGGCACAATGGTGCAAATTCCATTTTCACAACTTAGCATGTGGATTCGTTATCAGGATAATGACTCAATTGGAAAGACCGTAATCAATCTGCATGGCACTGATGAAGTGCTACAATTCTCAAGTCTTGATAATGATAAAAAACGAATTCAGGAACTTGCAGACGACAAAACCTGCACTTGGCTGAAGACTCCTGCTGGTGTCTTTTCGGAATATACTCTCCCTATCAACGAGATATTCATCGGACATGAACGCGACAGTATCAGTTCGGCAAGCATAACTCTGCAATGCTATAACCCAACCGACAAGAGCGAATATGCCATGTCAGCGCCAGAGCAACTGATGCTGATAGAAAAAGACAGTGTCGAGACATTCTTTGAAAAATCAAAAGTGGTAGATAATGAGAGGACTTATTTGGCTCAATTGGCAATTGCCACAAACTCATATACATTCTCAAACATTTCATCACTTGTGACGAAACTGCATATCAACCGCACAAATGGTGGAGCTAACTGGGAAGCACAACATCCTGATTGGAATAAAGTTGTTGCCATTCCTGTCACTGCAACAATGAACTCATCTGGAGTCTGCACAAGAATCGTTCATGATATGACATTCAAATCTGCACGACTTATAGGTGGCAGTAATAGTAAGTTCGACCCAATAAAACTTAATGTAGTTTATACTAAATTCTCTGAATAAAATGAAAAAACTGCTGTTTGTTATAATTGCTTTATATACCTGCACTGTTTCAGCACAGACCATCTCTGTCGAACAGGCAATGAGTAATGCCAGAAACTTTTTATCCACTCACAGCAAAAGAGTAAAAAGTGCCAATAGCGGTCTGGAATTGGCTCATATATCCAAAGATAACAATAACACCTATTATTATGCCTTCAACAACAGCAATGATGGGTTCGTGATTGCTTCTGGCGATAAAGTAGCAGAAACTATTCTGGCTTATTCCGAACACGGACATTTTGACCTGGCAAACATAAATCCTAATTTCAAGTGGTGGCTGGAACAATACGAAAAGCAAATTGCTTATGCGAAATCACAGGGTATATCAGAATATGCAAGCACGAGCAGCACATCTGAAGCTAAGCAGGATGTTCCAATATTAGTGGCTACCCGCTGGGATCAGTTGGCACCATATAACAACGAAATTAAATCTACAACAAAGCAAAACTATCTAACAGGCTGTGTTGCTACAGCAATGTGCCAAGTCATGAAGACGCATGAATGGCCTGTTCAAGGCACTGGGTCGCATACATATAAAGATGATGGTTTTAGTGGGAAAACATACACCCGCATTTTCAGCGACCACACCTACGACTGGAAGAATATGCGTAATGTGTATAATGCAGGATACGACTCTATCCAAGCGGCAGCAGTAGCCACACTGATGTTCGATGCGGGAGTATCTATCAATATGCAATATGGCACTTCAATACAAGGTGGTAGTGGTGCTTATACAGAGTATGTTCCATACGCATTCGTGAATTACTTTGGTTACGACAAGGGAATACACCACGCTTTTCGTGACTACTACACAGATGATGATTGGGCAAATATGCTCTACCAGGAATTGGCTGCTGGCAGACCTGTTATGTATAGCGGATGTGACACTGGTGGACATTCATTTATTTGCGATGGATATAAAGCCAGCACAGACCAGTATCATTTCAACTGGGGATGGAGTGGCGATAATGACTGCTATTGCCCTTTGAGTGCAGTGAAATGCGCTGGCACACTTTGGAAATATTATCAGGACATGATTTTGGGCGTCCAAAAACCTGTCGAGGGCAGCAGAGGCGCACTGAACATAATCATCTACGACGATTGCCCATTCCAATATACAGTCAATACCACTGACAGTCTGTCAACCTACCAATGCACATTCGGCACATATTATGATGTGTTTTATCATAAGAACAAGGGATTCCTTTACAATGATTCATGGGAAGCAGGCAGTGCGATTTTCAACATTAAATTTACCAATCAGGCTACAGGCAAAACATATTTCACAAAATATCCTGAAGGAACAACGCCTAAGTCCTACTCATTCCCTACATTATATTTGAACGACAACTATGAAGGGTATCAGGAGACAATAAACATCTCTAATGTAATAACACCAAAATTGCCAGCAGGTACATACCATGTCTCATTGGTGTACCAAGAGTCCGAAATCGCTGATATTAACAACGACACCCTTTGGAGGGAGGTTTTGGCTTACCAGTCAGCAAAGAACTATCAAGTCCTGAAAGTTGAATACAATGTTCCTGTTCCAGAAATTAAAGAAGCCACAAATATCACCGAATCTGGATTTACGGCAAACTGGTCGGCTATCAAGGATGCTGTTTCTTATTCTCTCTGCCTCACAAAACAAGAAAAAGAAGCTACAGAAGAGATTGCACTGCTCATCGAAGAGTTTGATGTTTTTGCCGATGTCAAAAGCGACGGAAGCACAGACATCAGCACTATGTTGGATCAGTATGGCTTTGAAGGCTGGAGTGGTTCAAAACTATTCAAGGCACCACATGCAGTGAAATTAGGCTCAAGTAATACAGGTGGCAGCCTTACCACCATAACGCTTAATGCAATTGATAGTGTCGTAGTCATCATTGGTGAAAAACCATACGCGAAAGACAGCACCACCATAAACGTAAAAATCGGAGAAACCGAAAAGTCGTTTACCGCAACTGGTGCAGAACATATATTCAAGGCAAAAATAAATGGTGATTTCAATGTTAGCATATCAACGTCTGGTGCAAAACAGCGTGCATACATCAACAAGATTGTAGTAATGAGCAACACCAATTCAAAGGAGACCATATTGATAGAAAACATTGCCGACACTTGCTATGAATTTACCAACTTGGACAATCAGCATACATATATTTATCAGGTAAGATGCACCACAGACGAAGGAACATCAAAATGGAGCAAATATTCACAGAAAATTGATTTGTCTGGTTCTGCAATCCTGTTAGGTGATGCAAACAATGATGGTGAAGTCAATGTCAACGACATCACAACCATTGCTACATATATACTTACAGAAAATGCAGAAGGCTTCAATTTTGAGAATGCTGATGTAAACAAAGATGGCATAATAAACGTCAACGACATCACTGGCACAGCCAGCATCATACTGGAGAAATGAGAAATGAGAAATGTTGTATTGTTTATATTGTATGTTGTATAGTTATGATTACTTTGACGCTCATACATATCATAAATGTAAAATATAAAATGTAAAACATACACCCCACTTAATTCTCAATTCCTAATTCTCAACACTGGAGAGGTGACCGAGTGGCTGCCAAATTGAAACACGGTGCTCGCAGAGGCGAGCGACTGAAGACAAATAATATACTGGAGAGATGACCGAGTGGCTGAAGGAGCTCGCCTGGAAAGCGGGTGTACCTCAAAAGGGTACCGGGGGTTCGAATCCCCCTCTCTCCGCAAAATAAATGATAATGCCTTTTATCTATAACCTAAAACCTAAAACCAGTTATCTTATATTCCAAAAATGGCGAAATGGTCGTTCAAGTAGTTCAAATGGTTCAAAAAGTTCAAAAATGGCGTTTAGCCCATAGAAATCATAGAAAACATAGAAATTTTAACAGAAATTAACCAATTTGAGCCAAAATCCAACAAAAAAGCCCTGCCACTGCAGGGGAAAAAATTAATATGAAACAATCAATAAAACAGACAGACTATTCTTCTTTTTTAAACTTTTTATCTATGTACGCCCTACAATAAACTGTAAGTCCAAAAACGCTTGCGGCATACAATAGACATTGCCCGAATACTCCGAGAACTGAACTTGAAACTTCCCCATAAGGGTCAGCTTCAAAACCGAAAGCGCACAACGCCATCCCAAAGATTAGCATCATAAACGCTGATATATATTGCAGTTTAACCTGAGTCTTCATAATTCTTTTTAGATTTTGATGTTAGGATTTTTTTAAAGATTTTAGTTAGGATGTCGAGCATCTTTGATGCAATCCTTCTAAAACTCCTCAGTAAAGCGAAGTACTTGAGCGCATTTTTTGTTGGGATTTTCGTTAAGGATTTTTTTATCCTAACTAAAATCTAAAACTAAAATCCTCACAATGTCTCGCCTTTGGCTTGCCATAGAAATGCG
>JAZLEX010000238.1:0-5341 GCA_045615485.1 Prevotella sp. | reverse complement strand
CCAGGTTTTACCAATTGGAAAATTGTACAAGGTGCTGCCGACTCAATAGAAATCGATGGTGTTACGTTTGTCATTGCACGTGGTGCTAACGATACCAGTCATGAAATCCGCAGTGGATGGAGCAAAACTTTTATACAAAATGCTGATGCAAAGGCAAAGAATGGTCGTCTTACTGGTGATGGCGTGAATCTCGACCCTAACGAGTGTGGGGAGTTGCGTCTAATAATCAAAGGTTTGCCTGTTGGCAATCATGCCATTCAGACCTACCACAACCGCTGGCAGGATCCAAGCAAATTCGTTGCATGGCCAATAACAGTAACATGCAATGGTGAAGTGGTGCATTCAAAAATCAACTCAACCTTTCAGCAGCCAATCGCAGCAGATGCAACTATGCTGACAACAACTTTTACTATTGCTAATGAGGGCGATATAGTAGAACTTGCTTTTATTACTATCGAAAGTGATGTCATAGAGGCTTTGGGTAGTAAGAATGGAGACAAGACACCTGTGCTCAATGGTTTTGAACTCAATACTGTAAGTGTTGCTGACCAGGCAAAACGTCCTGTTCCTGCAGATGGCGATATGCATACTGATGCCGATAGTGGCGAACTGCTGCTCACATGGTCGCCTGCAAGTGCAAGTGTTAAAACTCATACCCTTTATCTAAGTACAGACTCCACGGCTGTTATTAATGCAGATGCAGGTGCTAAGGTTGCGGATAAAGAATATGCTGATACTACATATCTGTTAAAAGATTTGTATTGCTTGAACACATACTATTGGCGTGTTGACGAAACTGATGCCAATGGAACTGTTACCGAAGGCAACGTGTGGTCGTTCCGTCCTCGTCATCTTGCCTTCCCGGGTGCAGAGGGCTACGGCAGGTATGCTATCGGTGGTCGTGGCGGAGTGGTTTATCATGTGACAAACCTTAAAAACGACCATAATCCAGGCTCGTTCCTCTATGGACTTACTGATGTGGAAGGACCACGCACAATTGTCTTCGATGTTTCAGGAATCATTGATATGGAGTATGCTGCTGTATTTACCGATCCTTATACCACCATAGCTGCCCAGACAGCACCAGGCAAGGGTATCTGCCTCAGCCATTCCAATCTTAATATTGGTTCGGATGATATTTGTCGTTTCCTCCGTGCTCGCAGAGGATATGGCGACACAGGTAATGCTATGGGGATGTCTGGTGCCAACCATGCTATAGTTGACCATACAACAGCAGCGTGGGGTACAGACGAGACATTCTCAAGTCGTGGCGCTAAAAATATTTCATTCCAATACAATATTATTGCTGAAGCACTCGGCATTGCTGACCACAAAAACTATCCTGCTGGTACAAATCATGGATTCGCTGCCACAATTGATGGTAAGATAGGTTCTCATCATCACAACCTGCTTGTCAACTGCAACGGCAGAAACTGGTCAATGGGTGGTGGAATGGATGGCGAAAACAGAGCAATCGGTCAGATGGACCTTTTTAATAATGTATGCTACAATTGGAACGGCAGAACAACCGATGGTGGCTGTCATGAAGTAAACTTTGTAAACAATTATTACAAGATGGGACCTGATACAAAGCGCAAGGAACTCTTCATTCAGCAATACGAAAATGTAGGTTCAATAGACAGTAAATGGCAGGCTTATGTTTCAGGAAACATCCGTGAGAACAAAGACCATTCGCTCACAACCGATAAATACAACGATACATATAAATATTCACTCTCAAATGGTGCTGTGGATCCAAATACCAGAACTGATGAATATGCCTACAAAACATTTGTGGATAAACCATTCTTCCCTTCTTACGCAGAAATACATTCTGCAAAAGATGCATTTAAGATAGTAACCAGCGATGCTGGTGCAATTATGCCATGTCGCGATGATCAGCATGTGCGTGTTGTGAAGGAAACTGTCACTGGTACATACACATACACAGGTAGTCGTTCAGGGATAAAAGGAGAGATTGACCATGAAAATGATTGCGGTGGCTTTGAGGCATTCCCTGAAGAGACTCGTCCAGCCGATTTCGATACCGACCAAGATGGTATGCCTAATTGGTACGAGATAATCATAGGAAGTGATGAAAATATACCTGACAACAATGACGATCCAGACCATGATGGCTACACTCTGCTCGAAGACTATCTTGAATTCATGGCTCATCCATACGTTATTATTGAGAAAGGACAGTCGCAGTCAATCGATGTTGCACCTTTCTTCAAAGGTTTTACCAAGAGTCCAAGCTATACAGTCATGGCAGGAGAAGGAGTATCAGCTACAATCCAAGGGTCAATGCTTACTGTTACTGCAGGTACGGATTCAGCAATATCAGCTGTTCAGGTTACGGTTACCGATTCGGAGGGCAGTACGATGACACGTCCTGTTAATGTGGCCATCGGGAGCGATCCTTCTGGTATAGAGGATGTAATGAGCGGCAGAACGAGTGAAGTTGTTTCTCGTGAATTCTTCACGCTCGATGGCAAGAAAATAGAAAGAATGCAATCGCACGAAGTGTATATCATGAAGATACAAACTTCCGATGGTAACATCCAAAGTGTGAAAGTAATAGCCGACTAAACAAAACAACAAAGGTTGATAGCGGAAACTATCAACCTTTGTTGTTTATCTGGGATAATTATTTTATGCTAACATTCTTTGTTGTTACGCCATCGATGATGCTTTGATCAAAAGCACTATTCTTTGAACATGTAATGAGAAGGTTTTCAAATTTGAAATCCTTCAACTGATACTTGTCCGATTTGCCAACATCAAAGAAAGTCTTACAATTCATATTTATGTTGCGCATGGTGATGTTGTTGCAAACTGATGGAGGCAGTTCTCGGTCGCCAGGTTTGAAGAATTGAGTCCACGGACGCACCACCAACACGCTTGATGCACTACCCATGATGTTCTCCACAGTAACGTATTCATAATGCTGCGGTGTGTCAGGGCGCATCTTCAGCCATAGCACGCGACTTGCACCATCCACCTTAATATAGCGCAAGACTATGTTGTAGTCGTGCACACTCTCGCTACCTAAAGTCAGACACCCATGCACAAATCCATAGTGGCAATTCTGAATAAGTATGTTCTTGTTTATTCCGTTGTTCGGGTCAGTGTCAGCCCAAGTACCCTTACCGCCTTTAATGGCAATCGCATCATCGTTTACGCTCAGGTAGCAACCATCTACGAAAACATCCTGACAAACGTCAATGTCAATAGCATCGCTGCTTGGAGCCTTGGCATCCTCTGGAGTATGCGGAGCAAAGAAGTAGGCATCAATTATCTTTACCCTGTTGCACTTATACAAGTGGCAGGTCCAGAAACCGCTGTTTATCAGATGCACGTTGTTTATAATGACATTGTTGCAGTCGCGTATGAAAACCAATCTTGGCCGCATAGCCTCAAGGTTAGTACATTGGCGATTAATCTGCCGTCTAATCCAGAATTCACGCCAGAAACGTTCACCATTACCATTGATTGTGCCTTTGCCCGAAATGGTAAAACCATTCAGTCCCTCGGCATTTATTAGTGCTGCGAAATATTTCAGGTTTTGTCCTTCCATACGGCTATCCTTGACAGGGTACCAGCGTATGTAATCAATACCCTTGATAGTACCACCTTCCTGCAAATGCAGATGAGTTCCTTGTTTGAAAAAGAGAGCTCCACTTAGGAATGTGCCTTTTGGTATAACAATCACCCCGCCACCTTCACTTGCAGCCTTGTCTATTACAGCCTGAATCTTTTCCGTCTGTAGCAGAGTGCTGTCGTTGCTAACACCATAGTCGGTAATCACATATTGTTTGCCAAGTTTGGAAATGTCAACACTTTCTCTTTCAAACCACTTTGAAATCTTTGAACCGTCTGGCCACAAATCATCAGCTGCTGCCACAGAAGATGAGCAAGCCAGCAACAACACAAATACATAAAAAAAACTTTTCATAATAATTTAGCGAGTATCATTAATCATTAAAAAAGCCCCACGAATGGAGCTTTTTTAGTCGTCAATCATCAACCGTCATTTATTCCTTTGGACTCTTGTCGAGTAGTTCCATGAACTGGTCGAGCTTTGGAGTGATGATAATCTGAGTACGGCGGTTGCGCTGCTTGCCAACTTCATTGTCGTTGTCGGCAATTGGATTATATTCACCACGACCACCAGCAGTCAGACGCTTAGGGTCAACACCAAAATTGGTCTGCAAATACTGAACAACACTTGATGCACGCAGACAAGAGAGGTCCCAGTTGTTGCGGATGTTTTCCCGTGTGATAGGCACATTGTCTGTGTTACCTTCTACAAGAACATCATAATCGTTGTAGTCCATAATAATCTTGGCGATTTTCTCCAAAGTCTCCTTAGCGCGGTCACTGATAGTATAGTCACCAGTCTTATAGAGCATGTTGTCAGAAAGCGAGATGTAAACTACACCTTTCAGTACCTGAATATCGATGTCTTTCAGTTCTTCTCTGCTCAAAGAGCGAGTCAGGTTGTTTGTGAGAATCAGATTCAAAGAGTCCGACTTGCTCTTCAGTTCAGTCAGATGACGGATATACTGATTAGATTCGTTAATCTGGTCAACCAACTTAGCGATATTCACATTCGACTGACTACCAGTAGAGAGACTCTGTTCCAATGAACGCTGCAAATCCTCATTAGCTTTTTGTTGAGTGCGGAGCTGTTCTTCCAGACCAGTAATACGAGATTTAGCGGCAGCCAAGTCTTCCTTGGTAGTCTGCCAATTACCTTGCAACTGCTTGTTTTCTTCCTGGCAGTTGATAAGTTCCTTATTAGTACATGAGTTAAAACTCAAAGCAGCAACTGCTGCAATAGATAACAAAATAATCTTCTTCATATTGTCCCAATTTTATGGTTTTACATACATATAACGTATTTTCGTTGCAAAAGTAAAAAAAGGTAGTCTATAATGCACACAAAATTATTGATTTTTAACTATATCCCACGAAATATTACATTTCATTGAGCATCTTTATAGTCAATGTGTCCATTCACATAATCCGAATATTCAACCATAACCGAGGTTAAAATCCTGATTCGCTACCGTCGGAACCTGGGCTTGTGTATCCACGAAGCAGATTCACATCGGTTTTGATTGTATAAGTGCGTCCATCTGCTCCTTTTGCTTTGCAAAGCATGAAATACACTCCTTGTTTCACATCTTTGCCATTATGAGTACCATCCCAACCACCAGCAGGGTCGAACCATTCGTAGATTTTCTGTCCCCAACGGTTAAAAATCATAGCATGAAACTCTACAATACTCTGATACCCCTTTTTTGCTCTGTAAATATCATTCAGATTGTCACCA
>JAZLEX010000237.1:0-2618 GCA_045615485.1 Prevotella sp. | reverse complement strand
GGTGCTATTCGACTTACTGCTCTTTCTTCGGCTTGGTGTTGATGAGGTTTTTCTTGATTTCATATTTGTGCATTGTGAATTGTGAATTGTGCATTGTTTTATATGCGTATTCGGTTGCAAAAGTAATAAAAAAGGTTAGAGGTTAGAGGTTAGAGGTTAGGTTTTTAAGTTTTTTTATAAAAAAATGTAATTATCAATTATCAATTGTCAATTGTCAATTAAAAAACATCGTTTTTTATTACCTTTGCCGTGCCATTGGTTTGTTATGGATGCGAATAAATTAAGGAAAAGTATAGTTGACTATGCTCTTGCAGAGTTTGTTTCAAAAGGAATAAAGTCTGTCAAGATGGATGATATTGCCAAAGGCATGTCGATATCCAAACGCACATTATATTTGATTTTCCCTACAAAAGAGTCGCTGCTGACAAGTTGCATAAATGAGTCGCGTGAAAAACAGCGTGCGGAAATGGCAAAAATTGATAAGGAGGCCAATGGCGATGCAATCAAGATAATAGTTGGATTGTTGCATTTGCAAATGGAAAAATTTTCCAAACTCAATCCAGTACTTTATGAGGACATTCAGAAATATCCTGCAATATTGAAAAAAATTGAGTCAGAAGACAAAGAACAAGAGAAACGCATTTTGGCTTTTTTCAAACGTGGAGTTGCTCAGGGAGTATTTCGGAAAAATCTGAACTACAAGATTGTTGTAGAGCACTTGCGGATGCAGTCGAGGGGTATTATGGACTACAAAATGTATATGCGCTATGAGATGGTTGACATCATCAGGAGCATGTCGATGGTGACACTGCGCGGACTACTGACCGACAAGGGGTTAGAGATTTATAAAGCCAATAGTTAGGGTTAAATACGTTCTACTACTCGGACTCCTTTTATTTTCTTGAGATTCTTTATTAGCGACTCTATCTTAGTTGTGTCATGGACTGATACTACCAGAGTGCCGCTGAACAATCCGTTGTCGCTGTTGATGTTGATTGAACGGAGCGACATCTTTTCTTCGACAATAATATTACGGGATATGTTGTTCACAATTCCAATATCGTCTTTACCAATTATTTTCAGCGTGACATCGTAGAGCGAAGTCCCCTTTCCATTCCATCTGGCTTTTAATATTCTATAGCCAAAACGCTGTTTCATGTCCGTAGCGTTCGGACAGTTTTCACGATGGATTTTTATACCGCCAGTGGCTGTGACGAAAGCGAAAATACTATCGCCGAAGACAGGATTGCAGCATTTTGCCAACTGATAATCAATGCCTTTGAGATTGCGGTCGATAATCAGTTCGTCGGTATTGTTGGACGAGTCGGCATCGTGAGCCTTGCTCAGGTCGAAGGTGTCAGCACTCACCTTGTCGTTGGTTTGTGAAGTGTTGTCCCTAAGGGCTATGTATTTGTCGATAACCTCGCTGACCTCAAGGTTCTTGTCGGCAATGTCTTTGTAGAATGAGGTTACCCGTTTATAACCGAGTTTCTTGATGAGTTTCATCATCAGCGATTCTTCAATGTCAATCTTATTGTTTTTGAATCGCCTTTCAATCATTTCTTTTGCAAGTGTGCTTTGCTTTACCTCCTGCTCTTTGAGTGCAAGGCGAATCTTGCTTTTTGCATGACTGCACTTGACAATCTTGAGCCATTCCTGACGTGGCGACTGCACACTTGATGTGATGATTTCCACTTCGTCTCCGCTACGCAGTTCCTGGCGTATGCTCACCACCTTACCATTGATTTTTGCGCCTGTGCATTGGTTACCAATCCGTGAATGGATGCGATAGGCAAAGTCCAACACAGTTGAACCTTTAGGAAACTTGAGCAGGTCGCCTTTTGGAGTGAAGGCATAAACTTCTTCCTCGTCGAGTTCAATGCGGAACTGATCCATCAACTGCATGTCATCGTTGCTTTCAAGTGCAGCACGTATGCCCGACAACCAATCTTCTATTCCGTTGCCACTTGTCTTTACACCTTTGTAACGCCAGTGTGCAGCCAGTCCATGCTCTGCGATGTCGTCCATCCGTTCTGTACGGATTTGTACCTCAACCCATTTGTTGTCGGGACCAAGAACCGTTATATGTAAAGATTCGTAGCCATTGGTTTTCGGGACAGATAGCCAGTCGCGCAGACGGTTAGGGTTTGGCTGGTACATATCTGTAACAATGGAATAAGCCTGCCAGCACAGCATTTTTTCGGCTTTTTCGGGTGAATCGATAATGATGCGTATGGCAAAGATGTCATAAACCCCTTCAAATTCACATTTCTGCTTTTTCATCTTCTGCCAGATGCTGTGTATGCTCTTTGTGCGGGCTTTGATATGGAATTTCATCCCAACTTCTTCCAGTTTTGCATTAATAGGCTTTACAAACTGCTGTATGTACTGATTGCGCACTTCTTCGGTATCGTGGAGTTTCTCTTGGATATGAAAATAAGGTTTTGGTTCAAGATATTTCAGACTCAGGTCTTCCAGTTCCTTTTTCAATGAATACAATCCAAGTTTATGTGCAAGAGGTGCGTAGAGGAATGATGCTTCACGTGCAACCATTGAACGTGCTTCGATGTTTTCGGTATCACCAATGCTGCGCATGAGGTTTACGCGGTCGGCAATCA
>JAZLEX010000236.1:0-2144 GCA_045615485.1 Prevotella sp. | reverse complement strand
ATTTCTTTGGTTAAAGCAAGCGCATAGTTTACTATGCAATTGATTTAAGCAGAGGAAGATGCCAAAAAGAAACTGAAAGCATCCAAAACGAAGGCTACCATAAGAGTTCATATCATTTTATAATTTATAGAACACACCTTATAATAATCCTAACTGAAAATGCGCAACAATTCGTTGCTTTTCAAAGACGATTTCTAAGGGATCGCCCTTCGGGCTCGAAATCCTAACTATAATCTCAACTAAAATCTATTTTTGCGGATTTACAATTACTAATGCTCTTTGGATGCGGTCGTTGATTTCCGCAAAGTGAGCACGTGTAGCACTATTGGCGGCGCTGTTGGCAGCAGCATTGGTCTTTGTACGCAGAGTTTTAAGTGTGCTCAACACCGCAGCACGAACATCGTCGGCACTTGATTTCTGCTGGAAGGAAGCAATCAGTCGGTCAACATACGTATTCTGCAATCTTGCACGATAGCGTGTCACTGCCTTGTGGCTGTCTGCTTCGCTCATGATAAGTTTTGTGAGGTCTGCCAGATATTCTGCTGCAGGATAAAGCTTGTTGCAACGATTAACTCGGGAAAACATATTACCTGCTGCATATTCTGCTATTGACAAAGTTGCAAATTCAGGATCGGCATTCAGCGTTTCTACAAACTTAGGTGCATGCAACCATAAAGGTTCATTAAGCATTTCTGCATTGAGGAATGCAATAGCCGCTTTCTGGCGCGATTTTGGATTAGGCGTAAAGATTGTTCCGCCTTCTGTCCTTGTGCGGTAGGTCTGGAATGTACCTCCGATGTTTCTCACCACATGATTCATGTAGCGCATGTATTGATTTGCAATCTGACTATACATGATGCGGAGATGGTTGCCGTAAAGGTCTTTCTCGTCAACTGTCCATTTTTCCAGTTCCAGAATTTCGCGTTTCAGATTTTTCAGACCATAACCACTGGCTTTAACAGCATCATCGCCCAAATCTTCCGTCTGGCGACGTGGGTCATCCTGCGATGTTTCGCCATCACCCCACCATAGGCGCGGATTCTTCTGGGCTGCAAGTGTCATCGCTTCCATCATCTTGTGATCTTCATATTCATCCTTGGCATCCAGCATCGGACGGTAGCCCCATTCGATAGCCCAATTGTCATAGTCGTTGATGCGAGGGAATATTCCATTTCTCGTTACTCCATCTTCTGGTTGTGCCACATAGTTGAAACGAGCATAGTCCATAATACTTGGAGTATGACCATTTTTCTCCACCCATGCTTTGCTGCGGAGAGAATCAACAGGCACAGTGCTGCTGCTGCCGAAATTATGACGGAGTCCTAAAGTGTGCCCCACCTCATGACTGCTCACAAAACGGATAAGTTGTCCCATAAGTTCCTCATCGAAGTTCATCTTGCGTGCAGCCTCATCAATGCTACTTGCCTGAACCATGTACCAGTCGTGTACAAGGCTCATCACATTATGATACCAGCAAATGTGACTTTCAAGAATCTCACCAGTACGAGGGTCGCTGACGTGTGGACCATACGCATTTTCAATAGGTGAAGCCAAATAGCGTATTACGCTGAAACGAGCATCTTCCATACTCATGGAATCCACATTCTCTGGCCATTCTTTTCCTATGATGGCATTTTTGAAGCCAGCCTTTTCAAAAGCCTTCTGCCAGTCGTTGACACCCATGATGAGGTATTTGCGCCATTGCTTTGGAGTGGCAGGGTCGATGTAGTAAACAATAGGTTTCTGTGGTTCAACCAGTTCGCCACGTTTCATCTTTTCCACATCTTCAGGTCGTGGCTCAAGTCGCCAACGTGTAATCAAACGTTTGGCATCCACCTTCTGCTGTTTGTCGTTGTAGGAATTATAGTTTATTGTGAAATAACCCACACGAGGGTCATAAAACCTCGCTTTCATCGGTATTTCTGGCAGCAGAACGTAGCTCACGTTCAACTGGAACGTAGCTTTGCCTGTGGCGCGGATACTTGGCATGCTGCCGTCATTACTCAGGTAAGTCTTGGTCAGCCGTACTTCCGTATTTGTAGGGAAAGATTTTATGTCATTGATGAAACTCAGCGTTTGAGCGTTCAGCTTGTAGGATTTCTAAGTCGGATCGTAGCCATGTCGTTCTGTGAGCCAAGGAGTTG
>JAZLEX010000235.1:0-16793 GCA_045615485.1 Prevotella sp. | reverse complement strand
AAAAACGCACAAAAGTACATTAAAAAACTGACAATCCGTCACATTCCCCCAAACTTTTTAGTATTCATAGCAAATTTTTAAAGAATTTCGCACAAATTTCACTAAAATTCAAAACTTTTTCACATTTTAGCCCACAATCTGCCATTAGTGCGGCTCTTCTCAACCATTTCACTACCCTTTACTCACAACTGACGACAAACCGAGAGCAATCTGAAGCTTGCTTCGTGATTGCCGAGGTGCGAAGGAGGAAAACCGAAGGTTAATTTGCTCACACAGACTACACTCTATGGCTACTCTATAGGAGTGAGTAAATAGTGAGTAAAAGGGTTACATAAGGTAGCGATAATGTAGAGAATAAGAGGCTGTGAGCGTTGTCAAGATTGTCATTGTCACGATTGTCAAAATGAAAACGCAAAACTCTTTTAATTCCAAAAATGATTTTGACAATCGTGACAATGACAATCTTGACAATGTAATCATCAATGTGAATTAATCCACTGCATACGTAGTTCCTAATATCTTCTACACATTACCCACAAATTAACTACAAAATTACCAGACTTCTCCCACCATAAGTGGGAGATAAGTGGGAGATAAGTGGGAGATGTGTGGGAGAACAGACGGCTTTTGGTTTTATAATAATACCCACAAAACCGTAAAACCGTATAACCTCATAATCTTAGGCAACACATAACAATAAATATTAAAAAATCATAATTGTGAATTGTGAATTGTGAATTATCTATTGAAAAACAAAGTTTTTTCTTACTTTTGCGGTCAATATGTATGATGTAAGTAAAATAAGGTCTGATTTCCCGATATTGAGCAGGGAAGTTTATGGCAAGCCATTGGTGTATCTCGACAATGCTGCTACAACCCAAAAACCTGCTTGCGTGATAAATGCTATTGCCGAAGAGTATTGTTCGGTAAATGCCAATGTGCACCGTGGTGTGCATTATCTTTCGCAACAAGCAACTGACCTGCATGAGTCGGCTCGTGAAACAGTCCGCAAATTCATCAATGCGAGGAAGAGTTGTGAGATTGTCTTTACTCGTGGAACAACCGAAAGCATCAACCTTGTGGCATCCAGTATGAGTCGCTGGCTGAACAATCCTTCGGCTGGTGTGTTTGTGAGCACGATGGAGCATCATTCCAACATTGTTCCGTGGCAACTTAATGGTTTCAGGACTGTTCCAGTTTCAGGCTTTCCTCCTCATTTCGAAAACCTTGATTGGAACGGGATATGCCTTGTCAGTATAACGCATGTAAGCAATGTGCTTGGAGTGATAAACCCTATTAAAGAAATCATCAGGGTAGCCCACGAACATGGTGTTCCAGTTTTGATTGACGGAGCACAGAGCACTCCACATCTGAAGATAGATGTTCAGGATTTAGATTGCGACTTTTTTGTTTTCAGCGGACATAAAATTTATGGGCCTACTGGTATAGGAGTGCTTTATGGTAAAGAGGAATGGCTTGAAAAGTTGCCTCCATACCAAGGCGGTGGAGAGATGATTGACAAGGTGACGTTTGAAAAAACCACTTTTGAACGACTGCCGTATAAGTTTGAGGCTGGTACTCCTGATTATATTGCTACCCATGGACTGGCAAAAGCATTGGATTATGTATCGGAATTGGGCATTGACAATATTGCAGCATACGAGTCGGAACTGGTTAATTACGCCGTTGAGCAACTTTCCACTATCAACGGAATGAAAATATACGGACAGCCCCAGGCATCTGTCGTATCATTCAATTTGCGAGACATACACCATTTGGATGTAGGCACATTGTTAGACCGTCTGGGCATAGCGGTGCGTACAGGTCATCATTGCGCCCAACCGCTTATGGAGCAATTGAGTGTTTCTGGTACGGTCAGAGCCTCTTTCGCACTATACAATACAAAAAATGAAATTGACGCATTGGTCTCTGGTCTGCAGAGAATCAACAAGATGTTTTGAAGAATTATGGTATTATTAAGTTTCGATACAGAAGAATATGATGGTCCACGGGAACATGGGGTGGATTTTTCATTACAAGAAGGAATGAAAGTGTCGATTTATGGTACAAATGTTATACTCGACATTTTGCGGTCGAACGATGTGAAGGCTACATTTTTCTGCACAGCCAACTTTGCTCAGAATGCACCCGAAGTAATGCAGCGCATAAAGGCAGAAGGACATGAAATTGCATGCCACGGATGCGACCATTGGCAACCAAAGCCAACCGATGCCTATGAATCGAAAAGAATCATTGAACAGCAATTAGGCATTACCTGCTATGGCTACAGGCAACCGAGAATGTTTCCTGTAGATAATAGTGAATTGAAAAAATGCGGTTACATTTATAATGCATCATTAAATCCCGCATTCATCCCTGGCAGGTATATGCACCTGACTGCGCCACGGACATTTTTTATGAAAGAAGGTGTGATGCAGGTACCTGCATCCGTAACACCAATCTCAAGAATACCTCTATTTTGGTTGGCATTACATAATTTTCCTGAAAGAATGTATTATTATTTTGTCAGAAAGGTCTTAAGACATGATGGGTATTTCAACACATACTTTCATCCATGGGAATTTTTCGAATTGAAAGAGCACCCTGAATTCAAGATGCCTTACATAATAAAGAATCATTCGGGAAGAGAAATGCAAATGCGACTGGATAGATTCATAAAAAGGTTGAAAACTGATGGGGAAACTTTTACAACCTATTATGAGTTCACAATTAAAAAAACTTAATTAAAAATTAAAAAACAAAGTTTTTTCTTACCTTTGCAACGAAATTGAAAATTTTTAGCACATGAAGATAAATCGTGAACTGATAGACAGGTTCTATCACGAATTGGACGAAAGGTCACAAGCCACTCTTGATACAGCCATCGAAAAAGTGGTGGAAACAAAAAAACGTGGTGGGAAAGTGGCTATTGTCACAGGTAGCGGTCCCAATATTCACGAAGGTGTTACCACACTTATCGCAGAACTTATCACCAAAGGCGTTGTTGATGGTGTTACAACCAGTTCTGCCGTTGTGAGTCATGAGATGGGAGGCACTCTGGACAAGGTAAAAATGTGCCCTGCATCACAGTTTGGACTGCCAGAAGAAAAAATGCCGCGTGGTAATGTGTGGGAATTCACAGAACTAACCGATGAGCAACTTGAAGAACTGGGTAAGGAAATGCCATTAGACTATGAATTATTAGAGAAACGCAAAAATGCAGAAGGGCATTTCGTAATTAAGGCAGCTGCAAACATGGCTTATCCAATGGGATTGCGGACAGAACTATTGGCTGACGAAATCCATTCTATCTGTCGCCAGACAGGACTTCCATTTGAAATCGTTGCAGGTTGGGGATGTGATGAGCGGACAATGCTTGGTGCCGCAGCAAAGAAAAATATACCAATGCTTGTTACCTTACCACAATTGGTAGGTGGCGGTCATGTTGGACTTGCTGTAGGTGACAGTATTCCAATTGCCGAACGCTCCCGCAGGATAGCAGCACTTATGGGACAATCCGATGTCATTATAGAATCTGCCGTAGCCTTGACACAGGAAATCCACGATGGTCCGTTTGAGACATACACAGGACATGGTATATGGTCGTGGTGGCAGAAACAGCCGACATATAGTCTGAAAGACAAAACGTTGATTCGTTTCGACTTGGATGAAAATTTAAGGAAAGCACAGGACTTGCAGAAGCAGAGTGCCCTTATTCAGGAAGCAATAAATAAAGGATTGCCAAAGACGAAACTTTCAAAAATACCATTCCGCATGGAAATGTCGGCATTTGCACGCCATGAAGGCAGTCTGCCAGTGATTGGCGACATAGGCATGATATGGCCAGTATTTGCATTGAGAATTGCCGATGCCTTGGGAATCACTTTGGATTTCATGAGTTATAAGCAGGAAACTCCAGAAGGAAAAGATATGCGGCAATGGATAGTAGATAACATCAAACCGTTCAGCAAAGAAAAAATGCTAAAGACCCTTCCCCTTACCCTCCCCTTTCAAGGGAGGGAGTAGTTACCCCAAAGGTTAGAGGTTAGAGTCAACGGGTCAACGAGTCAACGAGTCGGTTAGAGTTAAATCGTTAAATTAATATAATTGAAAATAAATAGTAAATTGTAAATTTTCTAAATCTGTAAATAACATCGATGAATCTAAAATATCTGTTTCATAGCGGCAAAAATTCAAACCTTAAATTCTATATTTTAGGGTATCTCCGTCGCATGATGCCTCAGTCATGGTATCTAAAAAAAATGTCTTCGAAACTGAACGACATTAGCCAACGTGATGATTTGGAATACATCAGAGACCGTGTAGAATATTACAACAAACTATCTGGGACAACATTGTTGCCAGATGATGTTGAGACATTAAAAGACTTTGATGCCAAGCATCAAAGTGCGTATTACATTGATTTATACAGGACATCAAGATGGTTCCCCAAACAACTGAAATGCAGTTTTATTCCAGGCGATGTGGTTGATATACCAGAGATTCCATCCGTAGTAAAGAGTCGTCCCATTCTGCATAGTAACGAAAACTCTGTAATTCTAAAACTTAATAGTGCACGTCATTTTGTCTTTTTGAAAGATAAAATCAATTATCATGATAAGCAGGACAAGGTAATATTCCGCGGGCAAGCATACAACGACCACAGACGAAAATTCATGGAAATGTATTTCGGTCATCCGATGGTCGATGCTGGTGTACCAGAAAAGCATCACTATGCCGAATTGCCAATGGAATGGAAAAAGCCTCCGATGACAATATACGACCATTTGAAATACAAATTCATTATGGCTATCGAAGGCAATGACGTTGCCAGCAATCTTAAATGGGTAATGTCGTCAAATAGTGTTGCCGTAATGCCAGAACCAAAGTTTGAAATATGGTTTATGGAGGGCAGACTCATTCCAGACTATCATTACATAAGAATAAAATCCGATTATTCCGATTTGGAAGAACGAATAAACTATTATATCCAGCACGAAGATGAGGTGCTTCAGATTATAGAACATGCACATGAATACGTGAAGCAGTTCTTCGATGCCGACCGAGAGAAAATCATAGAAATACTGACTTTGCAGAAATATTTTCAAATAACAAGTCAACTATAATGGAAAATAAGATTTCAGTTGTAATCAATACCTACAATGCAGAAAAGCATTTACGACGAGTCCTTGAATCAGTAAAAGGATTCCTCGATGGTGTGCCAGGCTTTATCAATGCTTGCATGGATGGCTATTATCAATTAGTAATGATTGCAAAAATATTGGAGAGTAAATAAAATGTACTACATATTATTTCCCATAATATACCTGTTTTCATTATTGCCTTTTAAGGTAATGTTCTTGCTTTCCGACATGATTTTTCCTATCGTCTATCACTATGCTCGGTATAGGCGGAAGATTACCCGAAAAAACCTTATTGACTCCTTTCCTGAAAAATCCATCGATGAAATCGTGGATATTGAAAAGAAGTTCTATCATTGGTTTTGCGATTATTTCTTTGAAACTTTAAAATTGTTTTCCATTTCTGAAAAGGAAATGCGCAAGCGAATGGTATTTGAAGGTATTGAACAGTGCAATGAGGTGATGCGCAGAAATCGTTCAATAACAATGTTTTTAGGCCACTACTGCAATTGGGAATGGGTTAGTTCACTTGCATTGCATCTTGATAAAAAGTTTTCTGCCATACAGTTGTATCATCCATTGGAAAATGCAACTTTCGATCGCTTGATGCTGTATGCTCGCGGACGATTCGGCAATAAGTCGGTACATATGAAGGATGGGTTTAGGCTTCTCTCTGCCTGCCAGAAAGAGGGGCATTACACGCTGACTGGTTTCATTTCCGACCAAGTGCCAGGTTTCAGCAGCATGCACTATTGGCCAATGTTTCTGAATCATAAGACAGCAACTTACACTGGTGGAGAACGTATTGCAAAAGTCTTGAACACAGAAGTGTTCTATTTCGACATCTACCGTCCTAAACGAGGCTACTATGTAGCGAAACTCATAAAAATAACAGATAAGCCGCAAGAAGAAGAAAAGTATTTCATCACCAACCGTTACTACCAGTTGCTTGAAAAATCCATCGTCCAGAATCCTCATCTTTGGCTATGGAGTCATAATCGCTGGAAACGCACTTGGGAAGACTTTGTCAAGACCTATCCCGATGAAAACGAACGGAAACGGATATTAAATAAACTCTGACACAGACTCTGACTGCTGACACAGACTCTGACTCTGACTCTGACTGCTGACACTGACTCTGACTGCTGACTCTGACAGCTGACTCTGACTGCTGACACTGAACAACGAAAACGAAAACGATAACGATGAGCAATTGTCCATTGTAAATAAATAAAGTCGTAAATAAATTGGACTCGGAGCTTTGCTCGCCTGAGCACCTACGGAGCGCAAGAAATCTGTAAATCGTAAATCGTAAATAATTAGTAAATTGTAAATTCCTAAAGTGGTATCTATAAAAAAAAATATTCTCTCTTCTCCTATTGCCTTTGTCCTAAATTTGATACTGGCATATTTGGTGTATTTTATATGCCGCATAGTTTTTATCTGGGAGAACTGGACTGTTTTTTCTGACAGCCTTTCCACTAATTCGATAGGCAGTCTTTTAAAAGGATGCTGGATGTTTGATACATCAGCCATCCTCTACACACTTTCGCTCTATGCCGTATTAATGTTGTTCCCTATACATTACAAGGAAAAAACTATGTGGCAACAGATTGCAAAATGGCTTTTTGTATCAGTCAACGCAATTGCTGTGTGCCTGAATCTTGCCGATGCTGTTTATTTCAAGAGCACAAGCCGTCGCATCACCAGCACCTGCTTTAGGGAATTTGAAAACGAGACTAACATTGGAAATATCATTTCGAGCGAAATCATCAGCCACTGGTATCTGTTTCTTATTGTCGCTGCAATAATTTATCTGTTGATAAAATTATATAGAGACCCTCTAAATCTCCCTTGGGGAGACTTTGAGTTATCGTTTTCGTCAGTGTCAGTGTCAGAGTCAGTGTCAGAGTCATCGTTATCGTCATACTATCTACTTCATTCCATCATCTTCCTGCTCTACATCCCTATTTCAATATGTGGTATGCGCGGTGGTGCTACTGAGGCAGTCCGACCTATCACAATCAGCAATGCCAATCAGTATGTGAACCGGCCTATCGAAGCAGCAATGATTTTAAACACCCCGTTTTCACTTATCAGAACTTTTAATAAGAAAGGGTTTTCTGAACAAACATATTTTTCTAAAGAAGAATTAGACTCAATATATAGTCCTGTTCAGAATCATTCAAAACCGTTCACAACTGTTCAGAATTGTTGCGAACCATTCAGAACCTCAAAACCAAATTTCGTGATTCTGATTGTTGAAAGTTTTGGAAGGGAATATATTGGAGCCTTAAACGAAAAACTGGAAAATGGGTACTATAAAGGATATACTTCATTTGTTGATTCCCTGATTCAGCATTCTCTGACTTTCGACTATACTTTCTGTAACGGACGAAGAAGCATTGATGGCATGCCAGCTATCCTTTCTGCTATTCCAATGTTTATCGAGCCGTTTTTCACTACTCCTCATTCGCTGAATGATGTCAGTGGGATTGCTGGGGAATTAGGTCAAATCGGATATTACTCCGCATTTTTTCATGGGGCAGAAAATGGTTCTATGGGTTTTCAGGCTTTTGCGAAAACAACGGGATTCAAAGACTATTTCGGCAGAACGGAATACAATCACGACAAACGCTTTGGCGGCAACAAGGACTTTGATGGCACTTGGGCTATCTGGGACGAACCTTTCCTACAGTTCTTTGCCACTAAGATGAGCGAATTCAAACAGCCATTTGTTACATCGGTTTTCACAGCCTCATCCCATCATCCATACTCTGTTCCTGATAAATATAAAGACATTTATCCTGAAGAGGGCATTGAAATCCATAAGTGCATTAGATATGTTGACAATGCACTGCGCCAATTCTTCAATACAGCTAAGAAGCAACCTTGGTACGACAACACAGTATTTGTAATCACGTCAGACCATACCAACCTGACCGACCATAAAGAATACCAGACCGACATGGGTTTTTGCTGTTCACCAATTATCTTCTTCAATCCATCGGGCGACATAAAACCAATGCGCAGACATGCAATAGCTCAACATATCGACATCATGCCAACGTTGCTCAATTATGCTGGCTACGATAAGCCATATATAGCATTCGGCATCGACTTATTCAACACTCCTGACGAAAAAACATGGGCAGTCAATTATATCAACGATGTCTATCAGTATGTAGAAGGCGATTATGTTCTTTTCTTCGCTGATGAACAGGTGTTGGGAGTATATAATTATAAGAAAGACTGGATGCTGAAACATAATCTTCGAGGCAAAATTGGACTGACAGAAAAAAACATGCTGAAAAAACTTAAGGCAATTATCCAGTCATACATGCACCGCATGGTAAATAACGAATTAAGGTTGTCGGTTAATAACCCATAACCAATGAGAAATGAGAAATAAACAATGAACAATTATGAAGCCTACCCCAACCCCTCCATAGGGAGAGACTTTTAAATGGATATTCTCTTTAGAGAGGGGTTGGGGTAGGCTCTTCCCAATCTCCTAATTTCGCAACTATATATGAAACAAGTAAAACGCAAAGCTGGTAAAAAGCATCTGTCGCAGAAAGATGTGATGCTGTTGTTGCAACAATTGTTTGCAGAGAATGCCAATAAGACATTCTCAATGAAAGACATTTTCAGGGTGTTGAAATTCAATACACATCCACAGAAAATGCTTGCCATTGATGTGCTTGATGATATGACACAAGATGGTTTCCTCAAACGGATTGCCGACAATAAATTTAAACTTAGTGATTTAATAATCTCATCCTTCGACCCTTCCCTTCGACAAGCTCAGGGCAAACTAGGCTTAGGACAGGCAAGACTCAGAAACCAACCTCGGAACCGCAGGATCTCAAAATCGCATAAAGAAATAAAGAAACTTGACGATGACACCGTTATGCACGCTATCCTTGAAGAGTATGGCCTACCATATAGTTACCCTAAAGAAGTGGAGGATGCTGCCAACGAAATCGACCCTACAATCACCCCTCAGGACTATGCGGAAAGGGAAGACTTTCGTGATGTCCTGACTTTCACTATCGACCCGTTTGATGCAAAAGACTTTGACGATGCGCTGTCGTTCCGTAAGAAAGACGGAATATATGAAGTAGGTGTACATATTGCCGACGTGTCGCATTATGTTACCGAAGGTAGCATCATCGACAAGGAAGCGTCAAAGCGTGCAACCAGCATTTATCTTGTTGATCGGACTATTCCTATGCTCCCTGAACGATTGTGTAATTTCATTTGCTCACTTCGTCCGAATGAGGAAAAACTGGCATACAGCGTAATTTTCAATCTGAACCAAGACGCTGAGATACTATCATGGAGACTTGTGCACACCGTGATAAAGAGCGACCGACGGTTTACCTACGATGAGGTGTTGGAAATCTTAACTCGTGCTATGCACAACGATAACGATAACGAAAACGATAACTCTGACTCTGACTCTGACTTTGACCACACAAACGTTCAAAGCAATTGTCTTAACTCCTTTAACTCCTTTAACTTCTTAACTCCTATGTTTACCGAGGCTTTGCTTGTGCTCAACGATTTGGCAAAGAAATTGAGAGACAAGCGCTTCGTGAATGGAGCTATTAAATTTGAAAATGCTGAATTACATTTCGATGTTGACGAAAATGGCAAACCTATCGGTGTACACTATAAAGTTTCCAACGATGCCACGCAACTGGTTGAGGAGTTTATGCTACTTGCCAACAAGACGGTGGCAGAAAGCATCGGAAAGGTGAAACCAGGACAGAGAAAAAAGACTCTCCCATACCGTATTCACGAAGAGCCCGACTCGGATAAACTTGCCAACCTAAGCCAGTTCATAAAAAAATTCAACTACAAACTCAAGACCACTGGTTCAAAAGAGAAAATCGCAATGAGTCTGAATAGTCTGATGGATCAATGCGCTGGCAAGGGTGAACAAAAACTTATCGAAACCGTAGCATTGAGAGCCATGATGAAAGCAAAATATTCAGTATATAATATCGGACATTTTGGCTTGGCTTTCGATTATTACACACACTTCACATCACCTATCCGTCGCTATCCCGACACAATGGTACACAGGTTGCTGAACGCCTATCAACATGGAGCAAAAAGTGCTGACAAGGAGTATTACGAAACACTCTGTGAGCATAGCAGTGCCATGGAAATAATATCCAGTCAGGCAGAACGTGCAAGTATAAAATACAAGGAAGTGGAATTTCTTTCCGACAAAATTGGCGAAGAGTTTGATGCCCATATCGACGGAATAACCGAATGGGGCGTTTTCTGTGTGATTGACGAGAACCACTGCCAGGGAATGATTCCGATGCGTGAGTTTGATGATGACTATTATTTCTTTGATGAAAGCAATTATTGTCTCCGTGGCAGACGATTTAAAAACACATATTCTCTCGGCGACCCGATAAGAATCATTATTCAACGTGCAAATCTTGAAAAACGATTGGTAAGTTTTTCTTTAGTACGATAATAAAATTTACAATTGAAATGTGGAATGTGGAATCCATTTACAATTTACTATTTACAATTTACGATTTATTTACGATTTAATCAATTTACAACTGACGACAAACCGAATGCAATGAAGCTCGCTTAAATTGCTGAGGTGCGAACCGACTTTTGTAGACGTGCAAAAGTAGAGCTTAGCGAGAGCAGAAAGAAAGCTTGCTTTCATTATGCCGAGTCGTGACAGAGGAAGACAAAGTCAAGGAAGAAAAGCCACGAAGTGGATTAATTTAATACGCAAGGCTCATGTCTTAACTCCTTAACTTCTTAACTCCTTAACTCCTGAGTTTAAACCATAAAACCGCAAATAACAACGACCCATGCAAGCAAATATTGACTGTTTTTTACTTTCAGAAACTACTGGTTCTGGCACATCGAATGTAAGCCTGTTGCAAAAGGAACACCTCATCCAGCATCTTTATACAGTGGATAAGGAAATTTGCAGTAGTGATGTAATAAAATACATTTCCGATAAATCCACCGCAGAATACACACTTCTATATCTTAAGGCAACTCATCTTGACTTGGGCTATCATGCCTTGGAGCGGATGGTACGTGCTGCTTCTGATGCCAATGCAGCAATGGTGTATAGTGATTATTACTCTGACATTGACTCTGACCATCAACCATCAACTGACGACAAACCGAGAGCAGAAGAAAGTTTGCTTTCATTATGCCGAGGTGCGGAGAAAGAAAAGCCACGAAGTGGATTAACCATCAACCATCAACCAAATAAGCATCCAGTGATTGATTATCAGAAGGGTAGTGTGAGAAATGATTTCGATTTTGGTAGCCTACTGCTGATTCGTACCAGTCTTCTGCATGCCTACATCGCTTCGCAGCCAGCAGAATATAAGTTTGCTGCATTATACGATTTGCGCCTGTTCTTAAGCCGTAACGGAACAATATTCCATCTGAATGAATACCTCTATACGGAAGTGGAACTTGATTTGCGAGAAAGTGGACAGAAACAGTTTGATTATGTCAATCCTGCCAATCGTGAAGTACAGATCGAAATGGAAAAAGCCTGTACAGAGCACCTCATAGCAATAAACGCTTTGGTTGACACAACTAAATGTCATACACCAAACTTTTCAGAGCAGGATTTCCCTGTTGAAGCCTCTGTGATAATACCAGTACGCAACAGGGAAAAAACCATTGCTGATGCGGTGAGAAGTGCTATGAATCAGCAGACCGATTTTGCATACAACATAATTGTAATCGACAATTTCAGCACCGACCATACAACCGAAATTCTCACCTCTTTAGTCAAGGAGAGTGACGGCAAACTCATACATTTGATTCCCGACCGCAGAGATTTGGGCATTGGAGGATGCTGGAACTTGGCAATCAACGATAGCCGCTGCGGACGTTTTGCCGTACAACTCGACAGCGATGACCTGTACTCCTCTACCAACACTCTTCAGACAATAATAAATGCTTTCTATGAACAGAAGGCAGCAATGATTATCGGTTCATACAGAATGTGTGATTTCAACTTGAACACCCTGCCACCAGGCATCATCGACCATAAAGAGTGGACTGCTGAGAATGGAGCAAACAATGCTTTGCGCATCAATGGACTGGGTGCTCCACGGGCATTCTTCACACCTTTGCTTCGTATGATTCAAATGCCTAACACAAGTTATGGAGAAGATTATGCTATGGGACTGATTTTCTCACGAAACTTCAAAATTGGGCGTATTTTCTCCGAACTGTATCTATGCCGTCGATGGGATGGCAATTCCGATGCAGCTTTAAGCATAGAAAAGGTAAATGCAAACAATCTGTATAAGGACCAGTTACGCACCTTGGAAATCATAGCACGTACAATGCAAAACGATAACGATAACGATAACAATGACACTGACTACTGACTCTGACTCTGAACTTTGAACCCATGACCCACAACCTACAATCATTTTTTGATTTTCAACTTGAGCAATGGGATGAAGTGCGGCAACGCTATCGTTGGCTGCACGACGTTCAAGTGAAAAACCTGAACTGCGATTCCCTACAGATTCAGGCACAATACAATCCTGCAAGAATAGGTTCGTCAAGTGCAAAGATAGATGCTAAAAGCCTTGCAGAACGTCCTTGTTTTCTTTGCAACGAAAACAGGCCTTCAGTTCAGATTGCCCAGCCTATTGATGACAGATTCAGTCTGCTCGTCAATCCATATCCTATTCTTCCGATGCATTTCACAATAGTGCATAATCAGCATACACCGCAGTCTATCTGGACTAATTATGATGAGATTTTCACTCTGCTGACAGCCTATCCAGAAATAACAGTTTTCTATAACGGACCAAAATGTGGGGCATCAGCACCAGATCATGCTCATCTTCAGGCTGGCACGAGCGATATCCTGCCTTTGCAAAAAGAGTGGCACAGACTCAGCCGCGACATCACCCCAATCCAGTCCATTGATAAAAATAATTTCATTGCTCACCTGGATAAATACCCATGTGCTGCTTTTGCTATAATAAGCACAAATCCAAAAAATGGTATTACCCTTTTCCACAGACTATATAAGTCGTTCAGTTGTGTAGAAGATGAGCCAATGATGAATATTGTAGCATGGAAGGACACAAATGGGCATTTTATCTCTGTTGTTTTACCACGTGCAAAACATCGCCCTGATTGTTACTATCAGGATTCAGGATTGATGATATCACCAGGAGCATTGGATATGAGTGGGTTGATAATCACACCTCGCAAAGAGGATTTCGATGCACTTACCACCGAAAAGGCTTTATGCATCTTGCAAGAATGCAGTCTTCCAAAAGAAGATGTTGATTTGGTTGTTCGGGAAATTTCAGAAGCCTCTCCCAAACCCTCTCCTGAAGGAAAGGGCTTAAAGTCTCTCCCTTTTGGGGGAGATTTAGAGGAGGCTCGACCAGACGACCAAACCGTCACCGTTGGTATATTGAGCAACGAGGAAATCCGTTTTTCACTGAACGGCACATTTATTGCGAAAGGTGAGAATATAAGCGGAGACCAAAAGGTGGTCTTTTCCGAAGGCGGTATCATGTGGAATGGTAACCTATATTGTAAACTCTCGTTCGTACCAAAATCTGCCAAGGCATCGTTTTCCTTGCACGATGTTACTATTGGCAAAAATTTCCATTGGGAAAGAAAAGAAACACAGACTTTTACTGGTACATTACACATAGTGGTTGAGTCCAACAAAATAACAGCAATAAACGAGTTGCCAGTTGAAGATTATCTTACTTCCGTTATTTCAAGTGAGATGAATCCATCCGCTCCTTTGGAGTTCCTGAAAGCATCGGCAGTCATTTCACGCAGTTGGCTCCTTGCCCAAATATACAGGCAGAACGATAACGATGACGATAACTCTGACACTGACGCTGACTCTGACTCTGACACTGACTCTGACCATCAACCATCAACCGTTCTACGTTGGTACAATCGTGAAGACCATGCCATCTACAATGTCTGTGCCGATGACCATTGCCAGCGCTATCAAGGCATAACAAAAGCAAACACCCAAGCCGCCATTCAGGCAATCAACGAAACCCGCGGCCAGATTCTGGTCTGCAATGGAGAAATCTGTGATGCTCGTTTTTCAAAATGTTGTGGCGGAATAAGTGAAGAATACGATACTTGTTGGGAAGGTAAGGACTATCCATATCTTAAAGCCGTACAAGATACCCCTAACTCTTTAGCTATTCCCGACCTTACCAACGAAACTGAAGCTGAAAAGTGGATAAGAAACAATCCTGAGGCATTCTGCAATGCCCACAACACTGACTTTGACTCTGACACTGGCATACTGTCGCAAGTGCTCAATGATTTCGACCAGGAAACAACTGATTTCTATCGTTGGAAAGTAGAGTATTCCGTACAGCAGATATCAGATTTGATTCGGACAAACTTGAAAGAAGATTTTGGTGAAATAACAGATTTGATACCAATGGCTCGTGGCAAAAGTGGGAGAATCTGGAAACTAAAAATTGTTGGAACGAAAAAAACTCTCATCATCGGTAAAGAACTTGAAATTCGCCGAGTGCTTTCCAAAACCCATCTTTTCAGTAGCGCGTTTGTCATAGATAAGACCGAAAACGGTTTCCTACTCACAGGTGCTGGTTGGGGACATGGAGTAGGTATGTGCCAGATTGGTGCTGCCGTAATGGGAGCAAAAGGATATAAATATGATGAGATTCTGCTCCATTACTATCAAGATGCTAAAATAATTCAAGTTTCGCAAGTTCTCCAAACTTTCGAAACTCAAGGAGTTAAGTAGTTAAGAAGTTAGAGGAGTTAAGACAATAGTAGTAGATTGTCAATGTATTTTGATGAAGTTAACGCTATGCAAGGCTTACTCCTTAACTTCTAATCAACTGGAGCTTGCGTCATCGACTTTGTCGCTTGGCTCGTCCAAGAAAGTTGAAAAATAATTAAACTGGTTTTAGGTTTATTACCCATAACCCATAACCGACAACCCACGACCAAAATATACAATGAGAAATGAGATTTTTATTAGGATTTTGGTTTGGATTTCGAGGAGCGTAGCGACGATCCTTTATTAAATCGTCCCATAAGAGCAACGTACTGTTGCGCATTTCTATGGCGAGCCAAAGGCGAGACATTGTGAGGATTTTGGTTTTAGATTTTAGTTAGGATTAAAAAATCCTTAACGAAAATCTCAACAAAAAATACGCTCGAGTACCTCCCTTTTGAAGACGATTTTAGAGGATCGCCCTTCGGGCTCGAAATCTTAATGAAAATCCTTAAAAAATCCTAATTCCTAATTCAAAATTTACAATGAACAATTTAAACGACCAAACGACTAAACAATCAACTGATGACAAACCGAATGCAATGAAGCTTGCTTCAATTGCTGAGGTGCGGAAGAAGAAAAGCCACGAAAGTGGATTAACCAATCCATGGGCATGGATTCCTACACTTTATTTTGCAGAAGGATTACCAAATGCCATAGTTACACTTGTTGCGGTATTGATGTACAAGCGATTAGGTATGAGCAATACCGAAATTGCTTTCTACACATCATGGCTTTATCTACCTTGGGTAATAAAAGCCGTATGGAGCCCATTTGTTGACATACTGAAAACCAAACGCTGGTGGACTGTTGCCATGCAGCTGCTTATAGGTGCTGCCCTTGGTGGGGTAGCATTCACCATTCCTGGGGATTATTGGATTCAAGGCTCAATGTTCTGTTTTTGGATAATGGCATTCAGTAGTGCCACTCACGACATTGCCGCAGATGGTTTCTACATGCTTGGACTCAACACTCACCAACAATCGTTCTTCTCTGGAATCAGAAATACGTTCTACCGATTGTCGATGATGTTCGGACAAGGTGTGCTTGTGATGATTGCAGGCAACCTTGAAACAGTGACACGCGACATCCGCTATTCATGGAGCCTTACTTTCTATCTGGCTGCTGGAATAATGATTTTCTTAGGATTATTTCATGGATTCATCCTCCCTCGTCCTAAAGGCGACCATGCTGCAGGAGGGAATCAGGGAACTCAGGAATCGAGGAATCAGGGGACTCAGGAATTGAGGAATCAGGGAACTCAAGAATTGAGGAATCAGGGAACTCAGGAATCGAGGAATCAGGGAACTCAGGAATCGAGGGATCAGGGAACTCAGGAATTGAGGAATCAGGAAATTAGGGAATTAGGGAATCAACCTCAAAACCTCCTGAAGGATTTTGCAGAATCATTCGTCTCCTTCTTCCGAAAAGACGGAATCTGGATGGCTTTGCTTTTCATCTTCTTCTATCGGGCACCAGAAGGTATGCTCACAAAAATCGTACCACTATTTCTCAACGACCCTATGCACAGAGGCGGACTCGGACTTTCACCACAGGACATAGGACTGGTTTCTGGAACGGTGGGGCTCATCGGACTGACCATCGGGGGGATATTTGGTGGAATAGTGGCTTCTAAATATGGGTTGAAAAAAGTCTTGTGGCCAATGGTTTGTGCCATCACGCTTCCCGACTTGGTGTATGTGTATCTTTCCAGCACACAACCAGAAAGCCTGCTGCCAATCAATATCTGCGTGTTTATTGAGCAATTCGGTTACGGTGTGGGATTCACAGCCTATATGCTCTATCTCATATAT
>JAZLEX010000234.1:0-2512 GCA_045615485.1 Prevotella sp. | reverse complement strand
CGACATGTCGAACTCGTTGACATTGAAGATTGAATAATGACCTTCTGCTTTTCTTATCACCTTTACCTGCTTCTTATAGGCATCGCCTGTAAAGTTGCCAGAATATTTCAATAATGTTTTCAGGCTCTCACTTTTCTTCATTTCATAGAACATTGGACGACGAACCTTTCCAGTAATGTTCACCAAAGCTTCGTATGGACCTACGTTTATGACATCGTTCTCGTGCAGTCGCACATCACCAGTCAGTTTTCCGTTCAGGATATAATCATATACGTCAACCACCGATAACAGTTTCCCATTTCTATACACCTGAATATTTCTCAACGTACCTATGTCGTTTGTACCTCCAGCCATATACAGAGCATGGAATACGGATGCAAATGCTGACAATGTGTAAGTTCCAGGTACCCTGACCTCACCCATCACATTGACCGTTATCGTACGAGTCTGTCCAAGAGTGAGATCAAAGCTACTGTCTTTGTATCGCTTGCCGAGTGTGTTCTTCAGTCGTGTCTTGGCTTGTGCCACAGAAAGTCCTGAAAGTTGTATCGGACCCACATTCTCCAACACAATTGTGCCATCTGGCGAAATAGTCTCTGTCGAAGATGCCTGTGATGCTCCCCAGATATCCACATTCACCACATCGCCAGGACCGAGGCGATAGTTCTGTGGTGTAGCAAGATTCATATTCGGCTCGAAAGTAAGATTCTTCTTGTTGAAAATATCACGCCCAAAAACTTTTCTCTTAGGTTCTTTATCCAACAAATCATCCACTTCGTCAAAATATTTCATCGAATCTGGCATCATGAAGCCCATGGCATCATCCATTTCCATATATTCCTCATCCTTTTCGTCGTATGTATGAGTTGTTACAGCCTTTTTGTTTCCATCCTTGCGACGGTTTACAATCTTGCCATTCTCATCTTTCTTTTCAGCCTTTGTTGCTTTCTTGTCGCCGTTTGCCATGCGCAATCTGTCTTGCCGTGTTTGCCCAGCACCAGTAATGTCAACAGCATCCAAACTACCATTGCTTTGCTGCTTCTGGTATTTGGTGTAAAGTGTACGTATGCGCTGGATGTCAACACCATTCTGCATCAGTTGGGTAACAATCTGCGAACGCGATGTTCCTTTCTCCAACTGTTCCTGCACAAACTGTATTATCTGCTTGTCGGTCATATCTGCGTATGCAGACAATAACGAAAACGAAAACGAAAACAAAAACGCAAAGCGCAAAAATTTTCCAAAATACTTCTTCATATATTTTCTGATTTGTAAACTCACAAACAATCAATTACAATGGTTCAAAGTTCAAGGCTCATGTCTTAACTCCTTAACTCCTTTAACTCCTTAACTCCACAATTGAAACTCCTTAACTCCACAATTCAAAATTTCCTCCCACTTATCATTGCAACAAACGTGTTTACAATTATCTGACAGTCCAAAGTGAGGGTCCGACTTCTCAGATAATTCACATCCATGCGAAGCCGCTTCAGCATTTTCTCCATTGTGTCGGTATAACCATTGTAGAGAGTTGCTTCCGAAGTCAACCCTGGTTTCATCTGATAGATTAGCAGGTAGCTTGGGTCTTCTTTCATTATCATGTCTATGTAGTATTGCCTTTCTGGTCGCGGACCGACAATGCTCATATCACCGATAAAAACGTTCCACAATTGTGGCAGTTCGTCCAAATGGGAATCTCTTAAAAATCCGCAAAATCCCGATGGTTCTGCCTCATCAAATGCTGGAACAAGTCGAGGGCCGTCTGCTTCATGGTCTGGACTCAATGTGCGGAATTTATAAATCGTGAAAGGATTACCATTATACCCTATTCGTTCCTGTTTGAATATTGCACCACCATCTCCCTGAATTTTCAAGATTAGATAAAAAATCAGGAATACAGGTGATAATATTATCAGTCCAATCAGCGACAGAACCACGTCAAAGCAACGTTTTATCATTTTCTGAACCCCGCCCATGTTATCAGCAGGATAAGTCAGGCATATTTGTTTTTCAACCATGTGCGCACGCGTTGTTTATTTAATAACCTATTTTCGTCAAAATTATTGCAAAAACGGCTGCAAAGGTAATAAAAAAATATGAAAGTATAAAGTATAGAGCTTAAAATCTATAGTTTTAGGATTTTTTAGCGGAACTATAATATGAAAGTATTTCGTCCAAGTAACGGCAAAGACATTGAATTCTATATACTTGTAACCATCTTTGCAGTGTAGAGTGATGCTGACGGAGAGCATGCCTTGAAAGACATGCTCTCGTGTTCCGTCAGCATCACTCTACACTGCAAAGATGGTGTGGGATTTTTGTTCTATTTTCTTTGTTCTAAGGATGCACAAATTCTGACTACGGGCAAACGGCACGCACACAACCATCGCCGAAGCGGCCGTTGCTGTAGTCGCAATACCAATTGTCTGAATTGATTTCGAGGTTGCACGCGTAGCTGTCGATGACCGGACTGAGCGAACTCGACCAGTAGTCGCCGTCCGAACCCGCACCG
>JAZLEX010000233.1:0-4549 GCA_045615485.1 Prevotella sp. | reverse complement strand
GATGCTTCATGCCATCATGGAGAAAGTGGCAGCGGCAGCACGTCAGTCAACGGCTCGTGTGGCAGAACAGCATCATCAGAGACTCGCGGCAATAGCTGCTGCGAGAACCAACAAATCCACATCTGCACTATGAATACTGCCTATCGTCATACCCTTTGTATTTTCTACGACAACTCTGTGGAGAACGCCCTTCCACAACTTCTTTATCGCACTGTCGATGGTCTGGTCTTCAAGCAATACACCGAGGACGTGCCCGAATGGGCAGAAATGTTGGTGAAATAATCATATTCCTACGGAATAACATCCATTAATAAAATACACACCCAATGTTCATCATGGCGTTAAACTGATTGAGCATCTGAATGGTTGCTTCGTGCGACCACTTGCCAGCGGGCAAGAAAGAACATATTGAAACAAATTAAAATGTATTTTTGCCGCAGTACTGATGATGTGCTGCATGAGTGTATGGGCAGAGACACAGACGGCGTCTTACCTTTGGCGGAAACTATGAGGATCGAAGCAATCCTGATTGGTATGCTTTGGTTGGTGGCGGTGAGTTCCAAAAGATGGAGGAAGAAGACATACAGCAGGCTCAACGCTTCTGGATGACTGTCACTCCAAAGACAGAACTGGGTGCAGAGTATAAAGGTGCAGCCGAACAGAGCACAATCAACATAATGGTAAATATGAATGAAACTATAACGGGAATTGATAACCACGCATCATCCGCTGCAAAAGAAGATGGAACGATATACAACCTAAAAGGACAAAAGGTCAACAGCATCTGCAGTGGACAAATGTACATACTCAACGGAAAGAAATACATTGCAAGATAAACTTTATAAATTCAAATTAAAAAAACAATGAAAAAGTCATTAAAGAAACTATTTCTCATTTGCGTGATGAGCATCATCGCACTTGGAGCGTCGGCAGAGATTGACAAGGACTACCTCTGCTTCACAGCGAACACAGACGGTTCTACCGTAGAATTAAAAAAGTGTGACTCCCCAAATGTCGTCACTCTGCAATACAGCACCGATAAAGGTGAGAGTTGGACAACTGTTAACTTCAGCAGCGAATGCACAACGGGTGTTATAGAACTGGAAAAGGCAGGCGATAAAGTCTATTTCCGCAATACCAATACAGCCGAAAATGTTGAGGGCTTCTCAAAAGACTACAATAACTGCTATTATTTTAAGATGAGTGGCTCAATTGCTGCAAGTGGAAACGTAATGTCGCTTGTTGATTATGATGTGAAAACAACGAAAATACCAAACAATTACTGTTTCACTTATTTGTTCTCAGAATGTAGCGCATTGACATCAGCGCCAGCACTTCCTGCTACAGCTTTGGCAGATTACTGCTATTATGAAATGTTTTCTGATTGTACAAGTCTTTTGGCTGCGCCAGCACTTCCTGCTACAACTTTAGCAGAGGGTTGCTATGCGGAGATGTTTTATGGCTGTACAAGCCTTTTGGATGCGCCAGCACTTCCTGCTACAGCTTTGGCAGATTACTGCTATTATGATATGTTTTGTGACTGCACAAGCCTTTTGGTTGCACCAGCACTTCCTGCTGAAACTTTAGCAGAAGAATGCTATGAGTATATGTTTTGTGACTGCACAAGCCTTTTGGCTGCGCCAGCACTTCCTGCTACAACTTTAGCAGAGGGTTGCTATGAGGAGATGTTTTATGGCTGTACAAGCCTTTTGGATGCGCCAGCACTTCCTGCTACAGCTTTGGCAGATTACTGCTATTATGATATGTTTTGTAACTGCACAAGCCTTTTGGTTGCACCAGCACTTCCTGCTACAACTTTAGCAGAAAGTTGCTATGCGGATATGTTTTATGGCTGTACAAGCCTTTTGGCTGCGCCAGAACTCCCTGCTACGACTTTAGTAAAAGATTGTTATGAGGGAATGTTCTATGGGTGTTCTTCTCTTAAATATGTCAAAGTTGGATTCACAGAGTGGGTTGGTGATGATGATGAAGACTTTACCGAAGCTTGGCTATCTCATGTGGGAACATTCGGAGTTTTTGTGTGCAGCAATGAACTTGCAACTACGTATGGCACAAGTTACATTCCTGAAGGGTGGACGAAACTTCCTTGTGAAGCACTTTGCTTTGTTGCAAACGAAAATGGATCTAAAGTAAAGTTAGAGAAGCATGGAAATCCTACCAATGTTACTTTGCAATACAGTACCGATGGTACTACATGGGAGACCTATACAATGGGCAATGATGTCGAATTAGCAGAAGAAGGCAAAACAGTATTTTTCAGGAACTCCTCATCTGACGTAACAGGCTTTTCAATTGACAGCGAAAACTATTACCAATTTGTTATGGAAGGCTCTGTGTCCTCATTGGGCATTCTTGAGTCACTTATATGCAACACATTAAAGCCACAAATAAAATTAGGCGAATACTGCTTCTATAACCTATTCTATGGATGCGAAGCTCTTACAACGGCTCCGAATTTCTTCACGACAGAACTTGCTGCTCATTGCTATCACGGAATGTTCTATGGCTGCACAAGTCTTGTGTCTGCACCAATCTTATCAGTAAATACATTGGCAGCGAATTGTTATCAAAGTATGTTCCAGGACTGCACAAGTCTTACGTCTGCACCAGTCTTATTAGCAACTACACTTGCAGCGAATTGTTATCAAAGCATGTTCCAAGGCTGCACAAATCTTACGTCAGTGCCAATTTTACCTGCAACAGAACTGACTGATGGATGTTACAAAGAAATGTTCAAGGATTGCAGCAATCTTAAAAAGTTGGCTGTTCTCTTAAATCAATGGCAATCTACAACATCGGCTACTGAAAACTGGGTTGACGGTGTATCGTCACAAGGAATGTTCTTTTGCCTTGAAAACTTGGATATAAAATACGGCAACAACAACGTTCCTAACGGATGGGATATTTGCATCCCAGACTATCTTTGCTTTACAGCAAATGAAGATAACTCAACCATAACATTGATAAAAGGTGTCTCTACTGAAACAGTATATCTTCGTTACAAGGTAAACGATGGAGAGTGGAAAAATTATGAGTACGGCACCACGATAAAACCTAATAAACAAGACAAAGTATATTTCTCTAATGTCGCATTCTCAAACGGATTTTCAAGTGGTGAAGGTTCAAATCGTGGAGACGGATATCACTTTATATTGAACGGTTCAATAGCGGCAAGTGGAAATATCATGTCGCTTATTGATGCTACTTGCTCTACGTTGGAAATTCCAAATAATCATTGCTTCGCAGGATTGTTTAGAGGTTGCAAAAGTCTTACCACTTCTCCTGACCTTCCAGCGACAACACTGAAGGAGAGTTGCTATGATTGTTTGTTCTATGGATGTGAAAATCTGAAAACTGTTCCTAAATTGCCTGCAACCGAGATGCAAATACATTGCTATCAAAGTATGTTCCAACTATGCAAAAACATTGTTGATGCACCAGAACTTCCTGCTACGACATTGGTAGAAGGATGTTATAAATGTATGTTTGAAGATTGCATAAGTCTGAAATCACTGAAGGTCGGATTCAAGGAATGGTGGAATCAAGAAAATACCGATAACGCTACTGGTGTTTGGATGAAAAATATAAATACCAATGGCGTATTCTATTGCTCTGACGAACTTATGATAAAAGAACGTGGAGAAAATAGAATCCCATCAAGTTGGGAAATCGCAACCGCATTTGAAGTGACAGCTAACCAAGACCCTAAGCACCCGAAAAACTATTACTCTACGTTCTATTCAGAAACGGATGCTTTCCAAGTGCCAGATGGCGTGACGGCATATACGGGCAAGGTGGAGAGTAGTGCAAGCGACCCAACTGTATCTGTACTGAAACTGACTAAAATAGAAGATGGCATCATCCCTGCTTACGAAGCAGTGATACTTAAGTCCACTCAGAGCAATACCGATGCTGGGCAAATCTCCTATCTCTTGACGGAAACCACAGAGACTGAATCTAAGAGCACAGACAATAAACTCTTAGGCACTGTTGCAACTAAAACGCTCGGTACAGGCGACTATGCACTGTCATTAGGTCAGAATGGCGTGGGCTTCTACTTATGGAACGGTAAGCAGATAGGTGCAAACAAGGCTTATCTGCACTTGGATGAAAAAAACAGTGCTAAGGCATTTGTGTTTGACTTTGATGAAGGCACGACAACTGGTATCAAAAACCATCAACCATCAACCATCAACCCTCAACCTTCATTGTACAATCTCAACGGTATGCGCGTAGGCAAGGGTTACAAGGGAATAGTAATCAAGAACGGGAAAAAGGTTTACCAGAGGTAGGAATTTAGGAAATTAGGAAATTAGGAAATTAGGAATTTAGAAATTTAGAAATATGAAGAAAGAATATAAAACCCCTGTTATGAAGGTGGTAGCAGTGAGGACAGAAAGATTAATGAATGATGGTTCAATCGGCATATTCAGCACTCAGACAGATGGGGTAGCCTGGAGCAAGGAAGACTTAGACGATGAAGACCTTTGGTAAGGTCTGACACCTTATTTTTATATATAAAGCAAAT
>JAZLEX010000232.1:0-5531 GCA_045615485.1 Prevotella sp. | reverse complement strand
GCTGATGGTTGCGTTGAGGCTCCATTCTATGAGCAGCCATTTGCACGCAGCGGACAAGGAACGGCATGGGACGGACTGAGCAAATACGACCTTACAAAGCCTAACAACTGGTATTGGAGTCGTTTAAGAGAGTTTGCTGATAAGGCTGCTGCAGAAAAAATATTCCTGTATAATCAGATGTATTTCCAACACAACATTCTCGAAGCGGGAGCTCATTGGGTAGATTGCCCTTGGCGACCTGTAAATAATATCAATTGCACTACGTTCCCAGAACCAGTGCCATTTGCTGGTGATAAGCGAATCTTCCTTGCAGAGCAATTCTATAATGTTGATGATAGCATTCTGCGGCCTCTGCACAGGAATTATATCAGAATGTGTTTAGAACAACTGAAAGACAATCCTAATGTTGTGCATTTCATAAGTGCAGAATATACTGGTCCACTCCATTTCACAAGGTTTTGGCTCGAAACAATTTCTGAATGGGAAACGGAAACAGGATTGCACCCTCTCATTGCTCTTAGTTGTACAAAGGATGCACAGGATGCAATTCTTGCCGATTCTGTACTCAGCAAAGTGGTTGACATCATTGACATCCGTTATTGGCATTACAGCGACAAGGGACTTTGGGCTCCAGAGGCTGGAAAGAATCTTGCACCACGCCAATGGGCAAGAAAATTCCCTGTCGGCAAAACCAGCAGGGAAGATATGAATAGGGCTATTGATGAGTATAAGGAAAAGTATCCCGACAAAATAGTAATCTATAGTGCAGGAATGGCGTTTTAAGGTGGTATTATTCTTTTTCGCCATAGAGCAAATCACCAGCATCACCAAGTCCTGGGATGATGTATGAATGCTCATTGAGTTTTTCGTCTATGGCACCGCAATAAATTTCTGTGTCATCTGGAAACACTTGACTCAAATTCTCAAAAGCAGGTCGTGCTGCAATAACGGCTGCTGCAATTATGCGCTTTGGATGCCCTTTTGTCCGCAATGCATGCAATGCCAATTCAAGGCTTTTTCCTGTTGCAAGCATTGGATCAACAATAATGAGGGTCTTATTGTCGAGTCTTGGAGATGCGAGATATTCAACATGCACTTTGAAGGTGGTTTCGTCAATGTATTTTCTGTATGCCGATACAAAAGCATTCTCGGCATTGTCGAAAACCTCAAGAAAACCCTGATGGAATGGAATGCCAGCACGCATGATTGTTGCTAGCACCAAATCATCTTTTGGCACGTTGCAGATTGCTTCGCCAAGTGGGGTTTCTACTTTTGTTGCCTCATAAGTCAGGGACTTACTTATCTCGTAAGCCATCATGTGACCTATGCGATTGATGTTCTTACGGAAATGAAGTCTGTCTTTCTGGATGTTCTTGTCGCGAATCTCAAGCATAAACTGATTGAGAACACTGTTTTCTTTGCTGAAATCAATTATTTTCATAATATTTGTAATTTTCGGCAAAAGTAAGGAAAAAGATGAGAGGTTAGAGGTTAATGGTGAGGGATTTATGATTTTTTAATAAAAAAACTTAAAACCCATCAACCCTCAACCCTCAACCCTCAACCTTTTCCTTACCTTTGCGGTGATTTTTTTAAAAACTTAAACTTATAATGAAAAAATCCATTTGTTTGTCGTTTGCCAGTTTTCTGTTAGCTGTTAATGTTCTGGCGCAAGGGGTAACTGTCCAGTCGGGCGACCTGAAATTCAACTTGCAAGGTTACGGACAAGCAAACTACAATATCAAGAATATCAATGATGAGACCACCAATAAGTTTGAACTTACGCGGGTGATTATTATGCCTAATCTGCAACTCACACCCAAGCTCAACTTTTTTGCAATGATTGACATTGCTTCAAAGACGTCGGATAAATATATGCACGAATACTGGGGACAATATCAATTTTGTGATGCCTTTAAAGTGAAATTCGGTCAAGGCAAAATACCATTTTCTATCGAAAGTCCGTTAGCCCCTATAGTTGTTGGTAACATATTTTTCCACGAAGGTTTAGCCTATCTTGCTGGCATTGGTGGCGATGCTTCATACGGAAATTTTGTAGGACGTGACTTAGGACTGTCTGTCGGTGGCGATTTATTCAAGTCTGATAAGGGGTATCATCATCTGTCGTACTCTGTTGGTGTGTTTAATGGCTCAGGAATGAATCAGGCAGAAAACAACAACCAGAAAGATATTGCCATAAAGATTGATTACAAACCATGCAAGAGTCTCACTTTCTCTACGTCCACATATCTTGGCACAGGACATGCTATTGCCGACGACCAATACGGTCAGTTTGACAAAGGCGACGACTATAAGCGCCAGCGTTGGGCAATAGGAGTTGAGGCAAATACGGATCAGTTCTATCTGCGCAGCGAGTATCTACGCGGATGGGATGAGGGTACTCCGTCGCAGTCAGCATACGCTGAAGCATGGCTGAAACTTATAAAACTGAAAAAGCAGAAACAAAGCATTGATTTAGTGCTTGACTATGAATATTTTGACAAAAACATGTTGCAAAAAAATCTTACACATAATTATCTGGCAGGAGTGCAGTGGTGGTTCTACAAGATGTGCCGTTTGTCATCGCTTTTTCAATTAAAAGATTCACCCGATGGCAATGACTCACGTTGCTGGGTAACACAATTACAGTTGGTGTTCTAAATAAGATGCCCGGAAATCCCGGACAATCCGGATATTCCGGAAAGTCCGGACAACCCGGAAAAAACCTCAAAACCTCAAAATTATATGAAAAAAATTGCAGTTTTTTGTTCGGCAAACGAAACCATAAAACCCGTATTCTTCAAGGCTTCTCAGGAACTTGGTGAGTTTATGGCTAAAAACAATTTTACTTTAGTCTATGGCGGTTGCAATATGGGACTGATGGAATGTATTGCAAAAGCTGTTAAAGAGAATGGTGGACACACCATCGGTGTTATTCCTTCAAAAATTGAAGAATGGGGAAAAATCAGTGACTATGTGGATGAGCAAGTTATGGTTGACAATCTGAGTATAAGAAAAGATGTGATGGTAGAGAAAAGTGATGTTATCATTGCCCTGCCTGGTGGCATTGGCACTCTTGACGAAATCTTTACTGTTGCTGCCGCTGCAACTATCGGCTATCATAAAAAATTAATTATCCTTTACAATATCGACGGCTGCTGGAATAAACTCATTGACCTGATAGAACAACTACAGGCTGATAATTTTATCCGTGGCAACTATCGCCAGTATTTCACGGTTGTCAATAATTCCGAAGAAATGAAGAAGGTGTTGAGTGATGTATTATGAAAAAGCTATTACTTATACTATTTGCTTGCTGCCTCATTAGTCAGAGTCAAAGTCAGAGTCAGATTGCAGTAGCACAAGAGAAGGACGACTATTTTAAGGTTGTTAACTATCAGCCTAAGGATGAAGTGCATTTCACAGGCAAGACTATTGCCATCCCTGCACGTCATGATGGTGGATTGAAGCCTGTTGTCGGTGTTCACAACATTCAGGTGATGAGGGCATCGAAGCCTTGGACTTATAATCATCAGCCGTTCTTAGCTTATTGGAAAGGGAAATTCTATCTGCATTATCTTTCTAATCCGCGTAGCGAACATCAGGCTCCTGGGCGCACTTTGTTGACTACGAGCATTGATGGCTATTCATGGACTGAACCTATTGTGCTGTTTCCTGAATATAATGTGCCAGACGGGATTACTAAACCTAACCTCCCTGGAATTGTGGCGAAGAATCTACAGGCTGTGATGCACCAGCGCGTGGGATTCTATGTGAGCAAATGCAACAACCGACTATTGGCTACTGGCAACTATGGCATTGTGCTGGCTCCAAAAGATGACCCTAACGATGGGAATGGCATTGGACGTGTGGTTCGCGAAATAAAGGAAAATGGCAAGTTTGGCGATATTTACTTCATTTACTATAATCATGGATTCAATGAGTCGAATACCGATTATCCTTTTTACAAAAAATCAAAGGACAAGGCCTTTGTCAAGGCTGTGGATGAAATGATAGCCGACCCAATGCAGCGTATGCAATGGGTTGAGGAAGCCGACAGAAATGATACTATTCTGCCATTAGCATCACCATACAAGGCATTTTGTGGATACACTCTCCCTGATGGGCGCAAGGTGGCTCTGTGGAAACATGCTGTCACAAGCATTAGCAACGATGGCGGACATACATGGAAATATCCTTGCGAAAGGGCTTACGGCTTTGTCAACAGCAATGCTAAAATCTGGGGACAACGACTTTCTGATGACACATACGCCACTGTCTATAATCCCGCAGAATATCGTTGGCCATTGGCAATATCGCTGAGTAATGACGGATTGGAATACACCACATTAAATCTTGTGCATGGTGACGTTACTCCAGAGCGTCATGGTGGGGCTTATAAAAACTATGGCCCACAATATACTCGCGGAATTCAGGAGGGTAACGGAACTCCACCTGATGGCGATTTGTGGGTGACTTACTCTCACAATAAGGAAGATATGTGGGTGAGCCGCATTCCTGTACCAGTGAAACTTGATGCGACCCAACATGCCTTTGGCTGCTTCTGCAATTATTCCAAATTGGAAGAAATGACCGATTGGAACATCTATTCTCCTCTTTGGGCTCCAGTTAGTCTGAATGGCGACTGGTTGCGACTAACCGACCGTGACCCTTACGACTATGCAAAAGTTGAAAGGATTCTGCCCGATACAAAAGAACTACAAGTGGAATTCGATGTACGCTCTGAGCAGAACGACCATGGTGTGCTGCATATAGAATTTTTGGACGATAAGGGTAATGTGGCATCACGAATAATCATCGATTCCACCGCTAATTATTTGGCAAAAGGAGGCGCACGTTCCGCTACCATCTTAAGGCAATATAAGCCAAATACCACTTATCATATTAAGGCTATTCTTTCAACAAAACTTCATCGTGCTTATTATTACATCGATGGCAAGTTCCGCACCAAGCGGCAGTTCGACACTCCAGTGGAATCTATTTGCCGTGTGCAGTTCCGCACTGGCGGTTTGTTTGATAAGCCTGATATTGAAACACCAGCCGACCAGTTCTTCGATATGCCGCGTGCTGATGACATGGATTCTTTGTCGGTATTTGAAATTGCTGATTTTAAGACAAAATCACTCGATGCCGATGCTGAGGCTGCAATACTGAAATATGATGACTATGCTCATTATGTAGAGCATTTCAATAGTATGGAGGACGAGAACATCATTACTGATATTCCCAATTCCGAGGCTTCAGAATGGATGCGACGTGAGATTCCACTCTTCGACTGTCCACAGGAAAATTTCCGCGAAATGTATTATTATCGCTGGTGGTCATTCAGAAAGCATATTGAAAAAACTCCGCAGGGCTATGGGATTACAGAATTCCTTGTGAAACGCAGTTATGCTGATAAATACAACCTTATTGCCTGTGCCATAGGGCATCATGTCATGGAGGGCAGGTGGTTGCACAATACGGATTATATCCAGCAAAACCTTAATCTTTGGTATCATGGCAATGAT
>JAZLEX010000231.1:0-24860 GCA_045615485.1 Prevotella sp. | reverse complement strand
AAACCATTTCCTCAAAACATAAATATTGTATCAGTATCAACATACAGATGGTAGAACTGTTTTTTTTGGTTTATCGCCTTGAAGAGGATGACAGCCTTCGAAGAAGGTGATGATATGAGTGGGAGAATTTACCAGGGAGCTTGCTCAATGGGAAATTATCACAGTCATACCATCAGGTGCAGACAGGCACCCATCCTTTTCAAGGGGTTTTTCTGGTTTTTGTTAGATAATCACCTCTGAACAGACATTTCCCAAGTACCTTGTTGCGAGGAAGAACCTTCCAAAAAAAGAAAAAGGTAACATAGTATCAGTTACCAAAATAAGAGACTGTACCAGGTATCATAAAATGCTATTATTATATAAATATATAATAATAGAACATTATAACGCCTTACCCCCTCTGTGTTTTTGGTAACAGTTACTGTGTTACTATCTTACCTACAAAAAATGATTTTATCTGCCGAAGAGGTATTTTTTAAGGAATGGAGAGATTCGCAGTGTACTCGATGTGATGAGGCAGAACACTATCACTAACAGTCCTGATAGAATGGCAAGCGTGGTGTCGAATACGAAATTATGCGGGTGGGCATTCAGGAACTGTCCTACTTCGGGCAAACGAGGCAGGAACAGGAAATGTATGAGATAGATGTCTAATGTTCTTGTGCCAATGTATTGCAAGCCCCTGCCCAAGACGGTTGTTTTGGAAAAACTTTTCTGGTAGTATCTGAAGAACAGGAATGTCAGTGTGAGCAATGAGTATCTGGCTAAGGTTTGCGACAAGTTTGCCCATGCGCCTTTGAGCAGATGGAGAGTGGTGTAGTCGCATGCCGACAGAAAAGCTATTACTATGATTGCAAAGATAAAACCTTGTTTGTCGTAGAGTTTTTCCACATTGTGCCAGTATCGGTGTACTATATTTCCAAAGACAAAGAAATTGAAATAAATCATGAACTGTGATATGCTGGTGAGGTGCAGCCAGCCTGAATATGGCACTCTTCTGCCAAAAGCCCACGAAAACTCACGCGGCATGTAGCAAGTCTCGTAGAGTGCAAGTGAGGCTACCCAAAGGAGCAGGATTGGTATGCAGGTTTGTTTTTTGAGTTTCTGCTCGAAAAATTCGAATATGTAGTAAGCAATAAACATGTAGAGCAGAGTAAGGGTGAACCAGTAACCGCCTTTCATAGGAGATTCCAGGTTTGTCATCATTGAGCTGTAGAATGTTGTTGGATGAATAATCGTGAGTGCCACAAAGAAGAACACTACGGTTGGGATTATCTGTATTCTTACTTTCTTGCCAACCATGCCGCAGAAACCGCCAAAGCTCCAGTCGGCATTTGCCTTGTAGGCGAGGAATCCACTGATAAAGAAGAACAATGGCATACGGAGCAGCAGGAACAGAGGCAATGATGAAGATGTCTTTACGTCTTGCACAAAGCCTTGCGTCACAACATGCATTGCAACAACGAGTATCATAGTAAAGCCTCGCATGGCATCAATCCATTCAAGGCGTGGTTTGGCGGTTACGTTATCCATAAATTATTTGTTTATACAGTTTTATGTATTCTTGTGCTACTACTGAATCAGAATATTTTTCGATGACATTCTGCCGCAACTGCTGTGGGGTTATTGCTTCGCGACCTTCGGTCAAAGCCCATTCTATGCCTTTGGCAAGGTCGGCTGCCGACTTGTATTCGGCAAGGTAGCCATTGTGCATGTGTTGGATAATGTCTGTCTGTCCGCTGTTGTTGAACGACACAGGCAAACATCCACATGTTTGAGCCTCAATCAGAGTAAGACCGAAAGTCTCGTAGTAAGATGATGATACCGATACATCTGAAGCCGAAAACAGTTGAGGCAGCATATCTTCGCCCACCAATCCAAAATAGGTGTAAGGAACAGGAATTGCTGACAGAAATGCTCCTTTGTCGTTCTTGATATTGCCAAACAGCAGAAGGTGCAGATTACCCATACCTTTTTTGACCAGTAAGTTCAAGGCTGCAATCAGGAAATCAAAACCTTTTATCGGGTCGTCCAGTTTTGCAGCACCGAAGATAATGAGTTGTTTGTCCTGAGGCAGTCTAAGATTACGCCTTGCCTCATTTTTTGGCATCATTACAAACTGTTCGAGCGAGATGGTGTTGGGGATTACGCACGTGGGTTTGTCCTTGAGCAATGTGCTGCTGTTCACTTTATCGGCAAGCCATGTGCTCACAGCAACGATATTCAGTTTTGCATTATCGTAGATTTTCCGTTTGTGGCGGAACACACTATCTGCCATGTCGTTTGCACTTGGTTCCTGAAGCAGGTGGCAATATTTACATTCCGTAGTGTAGCGGTCGCAATCCCTTGCATGGTGACAGATGGCAGTACATGGCCACATGTCGTGCAATGTCCACACCACAGGCTTGCCACTCTTGAAAACCCTGTCTAAGCAGCGTAATGACAAAAAGCCCTGGTTTGTCCAATGCAGATGGATAATGTCGGCTTCCATGAAATCAGCAGTCTTCGTAATGTCTTCACCGCAATTGGCAATGTCAATGGCAAACAGGTTGTTGAGGCTGAACTTGTTTTTTGCCCAAATCACGAAACGTTCCCAGTAGAAGGCAGGAAATTTCTTTTTGCGGCAAATGAATGTTGCGTCAATGCCAGCCTTCTGCAAAGCGGTTGCCAGCCGACTTGCGGCAATGGCTGCACCACCGACAGTCTTAGAAGTATTTACAATCAAAACCTTCATTATTCCGAACTTTGCTGCAAAAATAGAAAAAAGGTTAGAGGTGAGAGCTTAGAGCTTAGAGTTTCAAGTTGTTTTTATTAAAAAACATTAATTATCAATTGTCAATTGTCAATTGTCAATTAAAAAACAAAGTTTTTTCCTACTTTTGCATTCAAATTGATTTTGATGATGAAGAGAATAAATCCTTTTTTCAAACAATACGACACTCCGCACAATACTCCTCCGTTTGATGAGATCAGATTTTCTGATTACGAAGAGGCTATTTTGGAGGGGATAAAGCGTGATAAGGAGGAACTCAACGAAATAATAAATAATCCCGCCAAACCTACGTTTGAAAATACCATTGTGGTGGAACATAGCGAGGAAAAGGATTTATATTACGGCTTGTTAGACAGGGTCACCGATGTGTTTGGCAATCTGCTATCGGCAGAGACAAACAGCAAGATGGATGCTCTGGCACAAAAGCTGACACCAATACTTACTCAGCACGACAATGACGTGATGCTGAACCCGAAATTGTTTGAGAGGGTGAAATATGTGCATCGGCATCATAGAAAACTGAACGACGAGGAGAAAATGCTGCTCGACAATTACTATGATGCCTTTGTCCAAAGCGGTGCTTTGCTCAACGATGAAGAAAAAGCAAAACTGAGGGCGATGACCGAAGAACTATCGCTTCTGTCGCTACAGTTTTCACAAAACCTGCTGAAGGAAACCAATCGCTTCAAACTGCATATCACGGATAAGGCACAGTTGGATGGACTTACTGAAACTCTCATCGCAGCCGCTGCCAATGAGGCTAAGGAACGCGGGAAAAAAGGTTGGATTTTCACATTGGACAGCCCAAGCTACGGTCCGTTTATGGCATTCTCTACACAGAGAGACTTGCGCAAAAAAATGTATCTTGCCTACAACAAACGCTGTTGCGGCACAAGCAAAACATCGAATATTGAAATCTGCAAGCGCATAATCAATCTGCGCAGAGAACTTGCCCAGTTGATGGGGTATAAGACCTATGCCGATTATGCCATGCACAACCGAATGGCTGGTAGTGTTGCCAATGTGCGAAAACTGATGAATCAGTTGATCAAAGCCTACAAATCGCCAGCAAAGAAGGAATATGATGAGATAAAGACGATGACTGCTGACTCTGACACTGACACGAAAACGATGGTTCGACAGGCTCACCAACCAACAATTGTCAATTGTCAATTATCAATTATCAATTATCAATTAATGCCTTGGGATATTAGCTTCTATTCCCACAAGTTGCAACTAAAGAAATTCAATATCGACAGCGAAATGCTCCGACCTTATCTGCAACTGGAAAATGTGATAAAAGGCGTTTTCGGACTTGCCACCACACTGTATGGAATCACATTCACGGAAAACAAGAAAATCCCTGTCTATCACAAGGATGTCAAGGCTTACGAAGTTTTCGACAATGATGGCTCTTATCTCGCTGTGCTCTATGCCGACTTCTATCCACGCAAGGGTAAGCAGGATGGTGCATGGACATCAACTTTTCAGGGACAATGGATTACCAACAAGGGTGAGAATGTGCGTCCGCATGTGAGTCTGGTGATGAATTTCACAAAGCCACTGCCGAAAAAACCATCGCTGCTGACACTCGATGAGGTGGAAACTTTTCTTCACGAATTTGGTCATGCGCTGCATGCTATTTTTGCCAATACAAAATACGAAAGTTTGAGCGGAACTAATGTGTGGTGGGACTTTGTGGAACTTCCGTCACAATTCATGGAAAACTATGCTGTGGAAAAGAAATTCCTGAAAACCTTCGCCTTCCATTATCTGACGGGAGAACCGATGCCCGACAAACTGATAAACAGAATCGTGCGCAGCAGGAATTTTAACGTTGCCTGTGCCTGTATGAGGCAGGTGAGTTTCTGTCTGCTGGATCTGGCTTGCCACATGCAGAAAGAAGATTTCAGTGGTGACCTGCTTGAATTTGAGAAAAAAGCATGGGAAAAAGCAATCATCATGCCGACAGCCGACGGCACTTGCATGCTTCCGCAGTTTTCACACATCATGGCAGGAGGATACGCAGCAGGATACTACAGTTACAAATGGGCAGAGGTGCTTGATGCCGATGCTTTCAGCGTGTTTAAAAAACATGGAATATTCAACAGGAAAATAGCACAGAAATTCCGCGACAACATACTCTCAAAAGGTGGCACCGTTCACCCGATGACTCTCTATAGAAATTTTAAAGGTAGTGAACCAACAATCGATGCTTTATTGGAAAGAAATGGACTCAAAACAAGATAAATTCGACAAGCGCTATCTGAGAATGGCTCAGATATGGGCAGAAAATAGTTATTGCCAGCGACGGAAAGTCGGGGCGTTAGTAGTGAAAGACAACATGATAATCAGCGATGGCTACAACGGCACACCGAGCGGATTTGAAAATATCTGCGAAGAGGGCAATGTGACAAAGCCATACGTATTGCATGCCGAGGCAAATGCCATCACAAAATTAGCCCGTAGCAGCAACAATAGCGAAGGCTCAACTCTGTATGTCACCTCCTCGCCATGCATAGAATGTGCGAAACTGATTATACAGTCGGGCATAAAACGTGTGGTCTATGGTGAACAATACCGCTTAGACGATGGAATCAAACTCTTAGAAAGAGCAGGAATCGAAGTGAGGTTGATTGACGAGGACGCTGACTCTGACGCTGACGACTGACTCTGACTGCTGACTGCTGACGATGACACAAAATCGAAAAATCGAAAAATCGAAAAAATCGAAAAAACCCTCAACCCTCAACCCTCAACCCTCAACCTTAATATGAAACTTCATAATAATTCTTACATTGTACCGATATTGCTTGCAATATGCACGGTATTGGGAATAATGATTGGCGCATTCTATGCCAGCCATTTCGCAGGCAACAAACTCAACATCATCAACACCAGCAGTAACAAACTGAGCAACCTGCTGCATATTATCGACGACCAGTATGTTGATACCGTCAATATGAACGAATTGGTGGAAAATGCCATGCCGCAGATTCTGATGGAGCTCGATCCGCACTCCACATACGTTTCTGCTAAGGACATGAAAATAGTCAACGACGAACTGAAAGGCTCGTTCTCGGGTGTGGGAATATCTTTTGTTATTCGTGATGACACACTGCACGTGCAAAACGTGATTAGCAACGGACCAGCAGAAAAGGCTGGTATTGTGGCTGGCGATAAGATTGTTACCGTGAACGGAAAGCCTTTCATCGGTACCGACTGCACAAATGAGGAGGCTATGCACAGGCTGAAAGGACCAGCAGGCACGAAAGTAAAACTCGGAATCCTGAGGTATGGCGAAGACAAACTGAGATTCTTCACCGTTACACGCGATGAGGTGATACAAAACAGCATCACCTGTGCCAACATGCTCGACGATGCTACAGGTTACATACGAATAAAAAACTTCGGAGAAAACACCTACACAGAAATGCTCGTGGCATTGGCTCAATTGCAGGCGCAGGGATTTGAAAGCCTGATTATTGATTTGCGCGACAATACAGGTGGCTATCTCGGCAGTGCCGTGCAGATAGCCAATGAGTTCCTGCCTAAAGGAAAACTGATAGTCTTCACCAAAGGACGTAAATCACCACGTGAGGAATACCGCAGCGATGGGCATGGAAGCTATAAGCAACTGCCATTGGTGGTGCTGATCAACGAAGTTTCTGCATCAGCATCAGAAATCTTTGCTGGAGCAATCCAGGACAATGATAGGGGTACAGTCATAGGTCGTCGGTCGTTTGGTAAAGGACTGGTGCAGCAGCCTATACAGTTCCACGATGGAAGCATGATACGACTCACCATTGCACGATACTACACTCCATCGGGAAGATGCATCCAGAAACCTTACGAAAAAGGTAAGGAGACCGACTATGAACAAGACCTGTTAGTGCGCTATCAGCACGGAGAATTCTTCTCGCAAGACAGCATCAGAAACGAAGGACCTGAATACTATACATCAAACGGCAGAGTGGTGTATGGTGGCGGCGGCATCACTCCAGACATCTTCGTACCAGAAGACACCTCCGCTGTGACATCCTATTACAACGAGGCAATAATGTCGGGATTGCTCTTTGCTTTTGCCTACAGTTATACCGACGAGAACAGGCAAAACCTCAACCACTTCAGCGAAGATGCCGACCAGATGGCAGCATGGCTCAACAGGCAAGACATAGTGGAAACCTTTGTCCGCTATGCCGAAACCAAAGGTCTGAAACGTAGAAACCTCATGATAGCCCGTTCACATAAGTTGTTTGAAAAAGCACTCATCAGCCGAATCATCTACAACATGATGGACGAGAGTGCGTTCATGGCTTATCTCAACAAGGACGATAAGGTGATAGAATCCGCCCTGACGGTGATAAAAAACAACTCCACATTCCCAAAAAATGAAAAGCGAACTCCGCCAGCAGATAAGAGCAAGAAAAAGTGAGTTTTCCAATCAGCAACTTGCAGCATTGTCGTCAGAAATCATCCATTCCATCCTGCATGATGAAGATGTAAGCAATGCACAGACGATTATGGCTTATTTCTCACTACCCGACGAAGTCTGCACACATAGTCTCATTCCTCTTCTTCATGCACAGGGCAAGACGGTGCTGTTGCCAGTGGTGGAAGGACAGGACATAGTGTTGAAGGAATACGAATCCGAACAAACCCTGGCTATAGGCAAGTACAATATCTATGAGCCACAAGGCACCACATTCACCGACTACCAAAAGATAGAAGTAGCACTTATACCAGGCATGGCATTCGATGCCAACGGTAATCGTTTAGGTCGCGGCAAAGGCTACTACGACCGCTTTCTGCCAAAACTGAAAAATGCAAAAAGAATAGGAGTCTGCTTCGATTTTCAAATGGTGGAACAAGTGCCAACGAACGAATTCGATGAGAAAATGGAAAAAGTTATATGTTCTGGTTTTTAGGATTTAGATTAGATGGAAAAACTGATACAATACGTCTGGAAACATAAACTTTTCCCTCTGAAGCAACTGAAAACTACTGATGGAAAAGCTTTGGAGGTAATCAGCCCTGGGCAGCAGAATTTTGATGCAGGACCAGATTTCTATAATGCCAAAGTGAAAATAGACGGTACTCTGTGGGTGGGAAATGTTGAAATCCATGAAAAATCGTCCGACTGGCATTTGCATGGGCACGATGCGGACAAAGCCTACAACAATGTTATCCTTCACGTTGCCGAGAGCGTAAACTGTGATGTGAAAACCGAATCAGGAGAATACCTGCCACAACTGGAACTGCCAGTTCCTCAAAAGGTGACCAGCAACTACAACGAACTGCTCAGTGCCGACAGATATCCACCTTGCTATAAAATAATCCCATCACTGTCAGAACTGATAATCCACAGTTGGATGAACAGTCTGCAAGTGGAGCGCTTAGAGGAAAAAACTCATCGCATTTTCACTATTGCCGACAGATGCAACGGCGACTGGGAAAAAGCATACTTCTGCACATTGGCAAGAAACTATGGTTTTGGCATAAATGGTGATGCGTTTGAAACTTGGGCATTGAACCTCCCATTAGGCAGCGTGGCACATCATTGTGATGACCTGTTTCAGATAGAGGCAATGTTCTTGGGACAGGCTGGATTGCTTGACGAGTACAATTCAAAATACAAGATTCAGCAAACAGAGTTCGACGAACTGAAAAGAGAATACACTTATCTGAAACATAAATTCTCACTTGAGCCAATGGATAAATGTTTGTGGAGATACCTGCGTTTAAGACCAAATAATTTCCCAAATATAAAAATCCTGCAACTTGCAAGTCTGTATTTTGATAAAAAAGCTAACCTGTCGGTTATGCTTGACTGCAAGAGCATTAAGGATGTAAGGAATCTGTACAAAACCCATTCTGCCAAAACGGTAAAACTTACCGATTCATCGGTAGATTTATTGATAATCAATACTATCGTTCCGATGCTATTTGCTTATGGCAGGCATGTTGGCAAAGAGGAATATTGTACTCGTGCATTAGAGTTTTATGACAAACTGAAGGCTGAGGACAATCACATGATTCGCATGTGGACTGAATGTGGGTTGGAAGTCCATTCGGCAGGTGATTCTCAGGCTTTGATCCAATTAAAAAAAGAATACTGCGACAAGCATGAATGCCTTCGTTGCAGGATTGGCTATGAATATCTGAAAGGGACAACAATATGACAGTAGAAGAGATTATTTATGCAATGGCACTAACACGATTGAATGGTATAGGACTTATCCCTAAACTTCAGCTTTATAAGCAAGTGGGCAGTGCACAAAAGATTTTTGAATACAGAAACGACATCAGGCAGTTAGTGCCCGATTGTTCAGGCAGGCTCGCCGAAGTGATAAAATTCAGCGATGAATCCATAGAAAAAGCTAAATTGGAATTGGATTTTGCCGTCAAGCACCAGATTCAATGTCTGTGCTATGCCGATGAGGCATATCCATACAGGCTTAAAGAGTGCGTTGATGCTCCGATAGTATTGTACTACAAGGGTAATGCAAATCTTAACCAGTCGAAAATCATCAGTATGGTAGGCACTCGCCAGTGTACTCAATATGGTAAGGATTTGATAAACAGATTTTTTTCAAATTTGAAATATTATTGTCCGAATGTGCTGGTTGTCAGTGGACTGGCATACGGTATAGACATCTCTGCACATCGTTCGGCATTGCAGAATAAATATGAGACTGTAGCTGTGCTTGCACATGGTCTGGATCAGATTTATCCATCATCCCATCGTAGCACGGCAGTAGAAATGGTGCAACAAGGAGGATTACTTACAGAATACATGTCTGAAACCAATGCCGACAAGCAGAATTTTGTGGCTCGCAATCGTATTGTAGCAGGAATGAGCGATGCTACAATAGTAGTGGAAAGTGCTGCTCATGGCGGAAGCCTGATAACAGCCAGTCTGGCACAGGGCTACAACCATGATGTTTTTGCATTCCCAGGTAGCGCATTTGCTGAATTTTCAGAAGGATGCAATAATCTGATACGCGACAATAGCGCAGCATTGATAAATAATGCAGAGGATTTCATACATGCAATGAAATGGGATGATGAGAAAATCCGCAACGAGAAAAAGTCGCAAGGCATTGAGCGCAGTATGTTTCTTGAACTTTCATCCGATGAACAAACGATTGTGGATTTGCTGCAAAAGACAAACGACCTCCAAATAAACATACTCTCTGTAAAAAGTAATCTACCAATCAATAAAATTACATCATTACTTTTCCAATTGGAAATGAAGGGTGTAATAAAACTATTATCAGGCGGTGTGTATCACCTGCTGGCATAAAAATGGCACATAGTAAATATTCCTGGATTCTCGCTTGTCTGCAACTGTTATTTCCACTAATGCTATTCGCTCAGCAACCGTGGCAACAGGACTTGGATGACTATTATCAACTTGAAGACTTAGATTCACCACTTTCACAGAGTGAATATGAGACTCTTGAATTCCTGCATCAACACCCAATAAACATAAATACAGCAACACAGGAAACCCTCCAGCAAATCCCATTTCTTACAGAGAAGCAAATAGAAGAACTTCAAGAATACATTTACCGCTACGGAAAAATAAAAAGCCTGAATGAACTGATGATGATTGAGTCGTTGGGGTATGAATCACGCAACTTATTGGCGAATTTTGTATGTATTGAAGATTCCTCTTCAACCAGATTTCCTGACATCAGCAAGATATTGAAATATGGCAAACATGATGTTGCCATTACAGGACGTATTCCTTTTTATAATCGCAGAGGTGACAATGGAGCATATTTAGGCTATAAATACAAACATTCAGTCCGTTATGACTTTCATTACGGCAATTACGTCAGATTCGGGATTGTTGGTGGTAATGATGCTGGCGAACCATGGTTTGGCAAAAACAGATGGGGGTACGACCATTATTCGTATTATGCAATGCTTAAAAACATTGGGGCTCTGAAAACACTTACATTAGGATGCTACAAGGTCTCTTTTGGAATGGGCTTGGTAGTAAACAGTACAATTAGTTTTGGGAAATTATCTGCCTTGACTTCACTCGGACGAACCAGTAATAACATTCGTGTGCATGCTTCCCAATCAGAAAATAATTATTTCAACGGACTTGCCTCAACGGTAGCAATAGCCAAAGGATTGCAGGTTACAGCCTTCATTTCCAACCGCAATTTGGATGCCACTCTAAACAAGGACAGTATGAGCATCAGCAGTTTTGTGACTTCAGGCTATCACCGCACATTGACGGAATACGCCAAAAAAGGGAATACAAACGAAAAAACTATTGGTGGAAACGTTGATTTTCACCTTAGGAACATTGTACTTGGCGCAACAATCATCTCATCGCATTTAGATAAGCCTTTGAGACCAGATACGGGTACTATTTACAGAAGGTATTATCCTAATGGGCAGAATTTCATGAATCTTGGTGCTTATTATGGCATTGACATAAGGAAATGGTCGTTTCGAGGAGAATTGGCAACTAATCAGAATACGGCTTTGGCATTTGTGAATAAAATGTCGTTCATGCCGAATGGGGATTTGAAGATTATGGCTTTGCAGCGATTTTATTCTTATAAGTATAGTTCGCTGTATGCTAATAGTTTTTCGGAGAACAGTAATCCTCAGAATGAGAGTGGGGTGTATCTTGGTGCGGAATGGAGAATTTCTCCTAAATGGAGCGTTATGGCTTATACCGATTGGTTTTATTTCCCTTGGGCAAAATATCAGGTTTCTCAGTCTTCATACGGCACGGATAATCTCGTTCAAGCTTCTTTTTCTTTTAAAAATCTTTGTTTCTCAGCCCGATACAGGATAAAGATTAAGGAGAAGGACTCAAATGAAAAACAGTCCTTACAAAAGAATATCCAACAGCGTATGCGTTTGGCTTGCAAAATAAACACTCAAACTGCTTTTTCGTTCAAAACTCAACTCGACGGAACGATTACCGATTCTGGCAGTCAGGAATATGGGATTATGGTAACTCAGAGTGTGAATTACGATAACAGGAAAGGGCTTAGATTCGGAATTTCAGGAAACTATTTCAATTCTACCAGTTACGATAGCCGTCTGTATGCCTACGAAAAGAATCTGCGTTATGTGTATTCTTTTCCTTCTTATTATGGCAAAGGGATGCGTTTGTCATTGTGTGCTGATTTGAAGATTTGCGACAGGTTGCAGATAGGGGTAAAATCTGGATATACAAAATATTTCGACCGTGATGAGATTGGCAGCAGCTACCAGCTTATCTCACAATCATCCCAGACAGATTTAGACTTGCAGGCAATCCTGAAGTTATGAAATGCAGTTTTACTCTTCGACCTATTCAAGGCTAACGGTTTATAGAACCTTACAACCTTATAACCTTATAGCAACCTTATCGCTACTACATCTTCGATTCATCTTCGATTGATGTTCGATTGATGTTCGATTGTTATTCGATTGATTGTATCGAAGAACAAATGAATATGATATGAATATGAATTGAATATTCATCGAATATCAGCCTGATATAAGGTTTTTATGAAGTTGAGGCTTAGGAATGGTTTAACACCATAGCCGTTATTTTTTTTCTGCCGAAGCAGTATCCTACATAGAGGCTTGCGTTCCAGTAGGTGTTGTCGAATCTCAACTCGTCTGTGTTATAGAAATTCTCGTTCCATTGTCCTTTTGCTCCGATTATCCAATGGTCGCGGGTATAGGTTATCGCTGCACGAAGTTTTGTGTCGATGCCTAAGCGTGTCTGACTGATATCCTGTGGTCCGTAGTTTACCTTCATAGGATTGTTTGGGTCGAGGAGGTCGCCTTTGCCGATTGATTCAAAATATTTCTGCAATGCATCACCCATGGCCTTATAGCCTTCGCTTCGATTGAGATCCATTCCTATTGCTTGATAGGCTATTGTTCCAGGCGTTGTGGTATTGATGAATTTCACAGCGGGCATTGCTATTGCAGATGCAGAGAGTAGCAGATGGGGTGAGAGCACAAGGTTGTAGGCATAACCTAATTGGATATGGAGGTCATTGATGTTTATCTTGTGGGGCACTCTGGTAAGGGAATATGAGGCAAGTGTCTGGATGTATCCGTTTTCCTCTTCCGATAGGGCAGGGCTTCCGTATGCCGAAACTTTGTAGAGTTCGATCAGTGCCGTTGCGTTGCTGGTAATCTTTTCCAATACTCCTGGGAAATCTGCCTTGTGACGTGTGAAAAATTCCTTGGTGTAAGGCTGCACATCCGCTATTTCTTCTTCGTCGAAAAAGGTGAATTTCATGTGCTGGTTGGTGTAGCCTATACCTATGATTGGCGAACCAGCCGATTTCAACTGAATGGCACCGTTTGAATAACCTGCTGGGTTGGAAAATTTCTTGTGGTTGGTAAACAAACTTATATCAGCCCCAGTTACATCGTAGGTAATCCATTGTCCCATGTTGCGGTCGTCAATATAATCAATCAGATCCACCTTTTCATCTCCCATGAAAACACGGAATTTCTGCATCTTATAGTCGCCACCTGTGCGACGGCGTATGAGGTCGATATTGAAAAGTTGTGAATTGATGTTGAGTGTGAATTCATTGCGACGTTCAGCATGCTTTGTAAACAAATCCCATGTAGCACCCAATATGAGCCATCTGTAACCGAAATATGGTCCGATTTTGTTTGACAGACCAGAAGCCATGTGAATCTCATGGCTGTCAGGCGAACGATAGTTCAGGTATTCCCGCGACAGGTTGTCCTGAATCTGCACCGTCCAGTTGTACGAATTGTCAATGCAATAAGTTGAATCCTTTGCACTCCAGTTGTTGATAATCCATCTGACTGGTTTAGGCATTCGTTCCACGAATGTCTTTTGGGGCTTTTGTGGATTGGTTTTATTGTTTTTACCACTTGAGTTTGAAGGTGTCATCATCATAATGATGAATAGCACAAATAGAAATTTTTTCATTATTATTAATCTCCTAATTATATTTCCACTACTGTTATGCCTGTACCGCCGAACTGAATGCTTTCGTCGCGGAACGATTTTATTCCTTTTACGGTTGACAGGTATTGTCTGACTAAATGGCGTAATATGCCATCGCCTTTGCCATGCAGAATTCTTACTGTAGGCATTCCTATCATGATGGCATCATCGATGAAATATGTTACGGCATTGATGGCATCTTCGCCTCTGAGGCCTCGGATGTCAAGGTCGGGCTTGAAATGGTTGCGCTTTTGGTCTATCTCTTCACGCATTTTTCTTACTGCTTGTGAGTTGGCTGCTCCACTCAGCATCGTTGTGGATTTGCTTTTAGGCTTTTCGGCAGGTTCAAGCTGATTGATTTTTACTTGCGTTTTAAGTTGCCCGAAAATGCAAATGGCATTTTTAGCATTGATGCTTTCTATCTGGCCTACCGTTTCCTGACCTTTTATTCTTACGTACGAACCAGGAATAATGTTAGGTTGTTTGGATTTAGGGATTTGGGGATTTAGGGATTTAGGGATTCCATGATTCCCTGTTTCCCTAGTTTCCTGTTTCCTTGATTCCCTTGTTCCTTGTTTCTCTGTTTCCTTGTTTCCTTGTTTCCTTGTTTCCTTGATTCCTGCTTTTCTGATTTCCTGATCAGCGAAAGTCTGGAGTTCCTGGCGGATTTTCTTTGTGGCTTCTTTTTGTGCCTGTTTTTCCTTGATTTCCTTAATGGTGCGCTCTATGCGGGCATTGCTTTCTTTCAGGAGTCTTTGTGCTTGGTCTTGGGCTTCTTCAAGAATTTCTCTGCGTTTGGCTTTGAGTTTCGACATTTCTGCCTCATACTCGGCTTTCTGGCGTTCTATCTCTTTTTCCTGTTGGTGGATGTTCTGTCGCTTGCGCTCCCAGTAGCGCTTGTCGCGCATTATTTCCTGCAGGTATTTGTCGCTCTGCACATAATCGTGCCCCACCTTGTCGGAAGCTTCTTGTATCACGTTTTCAGGCAGACCTATGTTGCGTGCTATCTCGATGGCAAATGAACTGCCTGGATTGCCTATTTCTAATTGGAATAGTGGTTTCATCTGTGCCCTGTCGTAGAGCATGGCGGCATTGACTACTCCTGTGTTGTTGTCGGCATATTGCTTGAGGTTTTGGTAGTGGGTGGTTATCACAGCCCATGCTCCTTTTTTGCAGAAGGTGTAGAGAAAGGATTCTGCCAGTGCCCCACCAATCTGAGGTTCTGTGCCACCACCAAACTCGTCAATGAGCAGCAGGGAATTTTCGTTGCTTTGTTTCATCATGGTTTTCATGTTGACAAGGTGTGATGAGTAGGTGCTGAGGTCGTTTTCTATGCTTTGCTCATCGCCTATGTCAATCATGATGTCCTTGTAGGTGCCAAGAATGGAGTTTTCCCTTACAGGTATTGACAGTCCGCATTGCAGCATATATTGCAGCAAGCCTGTTGTCTTGAGGCAGATGGATTTTCCTCCTGCATTCGGACCAGAAATTATCATTATCCTGTTTTCTGGGGTGAGCTTTATGTCGAGTGGAACGATTTTTCTATCTTGGCGTTCGAGTGATTTCTGCAGTAGTGGATGGCGTGCCTGAACCCAGTCCATCTGCGGACAATCTGTTGCAACAACCTCGCAAGCTTTAAAATCCTTTGCTAATGCCAGTTTGGCTTGCAGGAAGTCAATTCTTGCCAATAGTTGGAAGGAATCCACAATTTCTTTTATGTAAGGGCGTATTTGACTGGTGAAGTCTGTCAATATTCTGATTAATTCTCTTTGTTCCTCTGCTTCAAGTTCGCGGATATGATTGTTGATTTCCACTACTTCTGCTGGTTCGATGAACACCGTGCGCCCCGTGGCACTTTCATCATGTACGATACCTGTGATTTTTCTTTTTGCCTGAGGTGGTACTGGCAGCATGAGTCTGCCATCGCGCATGGTAGGTGCAGTATCCTTGCCCACGAGTCCGTCGATTTTAGCCCTGTGCAGAATGGTGTTCAGGGTGGCAGATATTTTGCCATTTGTCCGTTTCAGTTCATCGCGTATGTTGGCAAGAGCAAACGATGCTCCATCCTTCACCTTGCCGTTTTTGTCGAGGATGGAACTGATTCGTCGGATTATTTGTGGGAAGGTTATAATATCTTCCGTCAGGCGTTCCAGAGTTGGGTAGGATTGGTATGTTTTTATTGCAGTAACAATGGCATCTATTGTTGAGAGGCTACGCATCAAGTCGAATAGGTCGGGTTCTTCTAAATGAGTGTTTTCCGGGCGCACTCGCATAACGGCTTCTCGGACATCAAAGAAATAGTCCATTGGAAAATCGTCGTGTTCTTCAGTAATACGACGAAACTCCCCAATCTGCCTTTGCCATTCGTTTATTGTATCAGTATCATCCGAGAAAGACATGGCATCAACCATCTCTTTCCCCAATTCCGATAAGCAGTTGGAGGTGAGCAAGGCTCGTATCTGGTTGAAACCTATCTTGTCTTCAAAATTGTGCGGATATAACATGGGATGAAGGTTGAGGGTTGAAGGTTGAGGGTTGAAGGGATTATTAATTATCAATTGTCAATTATCAATTGTCAATTATCAATCATGCCTTTGGCATGAGCTGTTTCCATCAGCAGGTTCATAACGGCTTCGCGTTCATTAGGGATGATTCCATCGAGTATGGCATCTTTCAGGACTTGCTTCAGTTCGCCTACTTCCCTGCATGGTGGCAAATTGAATAGTGCCATTATTTCATCACCATTGACGCATGGTTGTAGCAGACGTTTATAGTCTTTTTCCATAAGGTCAGTAAGTTTTTCCCTGACAATTCGGAAATTTTCCAAGAAGACTTTTTTCTTTGTGGTATTCTTGCTTGTGATGTCGGCTTCGCACAGCGTCATCAGGTCATCGATGTCATCGCCAGCATCGCTCAGCAAACGGCGCACTGCACTATCAGTCACCTTGTCGTCGGCAATGTTTATAGGGCGCATGTGGAGGGCAACGAGTTTTTTTACATATTTCATCTGCTGATCCATCGGGAGTTTGAGCCGACGGAATATCACAGGCACCATTTTTTCGCCTACTATATTATGGTTGTGGAAAGTCCATCCTGCTATGTTGTCGAAGCGTTTTGTCTTTGCTTTTCCAATATCATGGAGCAGGGCTGCCCAGCGCAAATACAGTTCTGGGGAGGCTTTTGCTACATTGTCGAGCACTTCGAGGGTGTGGAAGAAATTATCCTTGTGTGCTCTGCCGTTTTTCGATTCCACTCCCATTAGTGCACTTAATTCTGGCAAAATGAGTTCGAGCAGTCCCGACCGTTCCAGATCAACGATGCCGATGCTTGGGGTCTTGCTTAGCAGTATCTTGTTGAGTTCGGTTGCTATGCGTTCAGGACTGACTATTTTTATTCGTTCTTTGTTGCGTAAGAGGGCTTCAAATGTTTCGTCCTCGATTCTGAATCGCAACTGGCATGCAAATCTCACACAGCGCATCATGCGCAGCGGATCATCGGAAAAGGTGGTGTCGGGGTTGAGTGGGGTGCAGATGATCCCATCCTGCAAGTCATAAATGCCATCGAACGGATCTACAAGTTCACCAAATCGTTCTCGGTTCAGGCATATTGCCATAGCATTGATGGTGAAGTCGCGACGGTTCTGATCGTCTTCCAACGTACCGTCTTCCACAATCGGATTTCTGGAGTTGCGCTGGTAGCTTTCCTTTCGTGCACCAACGAATTCAACTTCAAACTGTGTCTTGCCCTGTTTGACTTTCAGCTGAGCCGTGCCATAGTTTTTAAACACAGAAAGGGTGGCTTTTCTGCCTAATTTCTTCTTCAGGGTTTCTGCCAGCAGTATGCCTGGACGTTCTGCACCGATGCAGACGATGTCAATATCGTTGGATGGCCGTTGCAGGAAAATATCCCTAACATATCCACCAACCACATAACTTTCCAGTCCGAGTTCGTCGGACGTAGTGGAGACAAGGTGAAAAATGTCAGCATCCAGTATTTGTGCTAATTCTGTGTCGGTATATAATTTCATAACCTTATAACCTTAAAACCTCATAACCTAATTTAATTCTATCTTTCCATTATGGATTTCGGCATTGATAGTTCTGCCGTTGGTGGCATGGAGTCGGAATTTGCAGTTCCATTGCTTTGGCCAACATGGGAAGAGAAGAATCTGTCCATCAGGGGTTTCCTGTAACAGCATTTCCTGTATGCCTATCATTCCTGCTCCACCACGGTTGATGTCTGGTGCCCAGTCGAAGCCCTTGTCGAAGAAGGCAGGGAAGCGATATGGACCATCGGACATTTTCTGACGGTTGAGACTTACTGCTTCATTTTCCAATCCGAGACACGCTGCCCAGATATTGTCCTGTTTCCAACCTTTTGCAGAGTGCATGGCTACGGCATGCGAATCTTTGAGATAGGTATTGCGGGCAATGTTGAGATGTGGACGACCGAGACCGTATATGCGCCATGGGAAGACGGGATAGAGTTGTGGTGTTTCTTCGTTCTGTATTCTTTCCCAAACAACAGCTGGTGCAATGCAGGTATCGCCATTGATGACGTGGAGCGGTATCTGGGGAATGCGGTGCAGCATGGCGCTATCCTTGCCCCATGTCTGCAATATGGTGCGCAATGCAGCGATGGTGGAGGATGGGTTGTACGCCATTTTGTAAGTTTCAGCTCCAGAACCAGGGTAGATTATGAGTTGGTTGTTGCTGTTGAGTGGTTTTACTCCTCTTTTCTTGGCTAAATATTGATAGTGATGGTCGAAGAATATGATGCACTGGCGGATGAGTTCGTTGTAGGGTTGAATATCGAAATCATCGTATTTGCTGGCAAGGAGTATCATCTGACAGAACTCTAAACTGGTGTCCCAGAGATATTCCAGCCATGCATTGCGCTGCATACCATAGTCATCGCCATCCTTGTGTTTTCCGTATTCAGCGGGATTAGGCAATCCGAAGTTTTCCAATTGTTCTGTAAAAGAGGCACCATCGTGTCCCCAATAGAATTGAGTACGTGCTACTGCATTAGGCAACATTCGGAGATAGGTGTCGAATTGAGATTTCATCATATCCACATCACCGCTTTTGAGCATAGGCCAATAGATAAGACGCTGGTTTTGAGCTGTCATCGTACCACCACCCCAACGGCGATAATCAGGTGTGGCTATGAGTGTGGAGTCAGTGAAGATAGGGTCGAAGGTGAACAGAGAACCATTGAATTTTGTCGGCCATTCGGAATAAGCATTGCAGCCGAGCATATAACGAAAAAGTTCGTAGTTGCGAATCATTTCTGCAGCTTCAGGATTGTCGGTTATGATATAGCTGCGTTGCCAGAAATCATGCCACCATTTAGAGGAACGTTTTGCAGAGAGTTTTGGATTGGAATTCGGGGATGATTCGAAAGAAATTTTTACGGTGGAATGGTGGAGTTTTGGATTTTCGTAGTTGTATGAGCGGTAGTCGGTATGGGCATATTCTCCCATTGACGTACCAGAGAACACAAAGCCTGGTGAATGCATAATTGCTTTCCATAGGAGTGAGCCGATAGGATTGTAGAGCTTGTCTTTTATGTCAGTGAGGTGCTCATAGTCAACTGTAAAGTCAAAGACGGTTTCTGCTCTGTTGTGGTGATAAAAGGTTAGTTGGTCTTTGTCGGGGATGATAGAATCTGCATAGGTATAGCATTCTTTTGGTAACAACCATTTCCATGAACATTGCTGCTGTTCGGCTTTGGTTATCAATCGGTCTTTGTATCGCCAACTCTCATAGGAAAAAACTGCTTTTCTGGAAACTGATGATTTGATGTCGGCAAAAATGGTAGGAGAAAAGACATCAGCCCAGAGACGTATTACGATGTTTTTGCCTTTCACATAAATGGCACCATCGTCAAGACACAGAGTCTGTGAGAAGTTTGTAGAGAAAGGATTGCCATCGATATGCAGACGGAAACGTCCAGCCTTCAGAAGTGTATTGTTCTCATCGAAACATCCACTTTTAGAGACATAGAACAACAAGTCGCCATTTTCCACCCATACGTTCATGCCAATATCATGGCCACCGCAAGGCATGGATTCGGAAGAGTTGCGGCTCTGAGTAGTCCAAGTGTAGTCGGCAGGGATATAGTCCGCCGAAAGACATTCCATCGCGAATGGAAGAAGTAAGAGAATCAATAAGCAGCGTACACAATTCATTATATTTTATTTGATAGTTTTTCCTATAGTTTTCTATAGCGTTCTATAGTTATCTATAGTTTCTATTATTCCCATTCATCACTACGGAAAGAGCTTACTGGCAGGTCTTCGCAGAAGAGGTCGCCTACAACCCAATCCTTGAAGGCATAGCGGACGGCAATGGGCTTTTCTACTTTTTCAGACTTCACTTTTACCTTGCTGCGTGATAGCCATGCTTTGGCAGGATGGAATACATGGTCTTCTCCTGCAACTTCAAAGTTGTCGGAATATGGGTTGCCACGGAAGTTTACCCACATGTTGTCACGGTCGAACCCAATTACTATCGTATCGTTATGGAATTCAATATTTGAAACTCGTGGACTTTCTGCGGTAACGCCCTGAATACCATAGGTCTTCACCAAAGCCAGACGAGCCAGACGTTCGCCAGCCAGACATTTTTGGCGAGGATGGATACAACTTTTCATGCCAGCGTCCAGAATGACAACCATGCCACAGTTAGGTATCATGGTCTCTGCCTTATACTGCTGTTCGCGGAGATATGCCGAATTGATGGGTTGTTGTCCTGGCTTGGTTATTGCAGCATAGTCGAATGGTGCTATCTGGGTGTAGTAGAAAGGAAATTCTCCTATTCCCCACTCTGAACGCCATCCTTTGACTAATGTGGCGAGCATATCAGCGTATGAGTTGGCACGATTGTAGTTGTCCTCTCCCTGGTACCATATAGCACCACGCATGCTGATGCCAATCAGCGGATGCAGTTGTGCATTGTACAAAGCACCCGATACACGATTTTCATCCTTTAATTTGGAATATTCCTCTAATGTTTCAGGTACTTTGGATTTAGGATAAGCTTTTACCCATTCGTCTTTTATCCATGATGGGTTCATCCATGCCTCACACGCACTACCACCATAGGAAGTGGAAATCAAACCTACAGGAATGTTGAGAATCTCGTTGAGCAGTCTGCCGAAATAATATGCACAAGCACTGAATTCACGTACACTGACAGGGTTGGCTTCATACCAACTGCCGTTGACATCATCTTTCGGAGTGAAACTGCCACCACGCTTCACGGTAAACAACCTGATAGAAGGGTTTTTACTATGCAGAATGTCATTGCTGCCATTTTCGATAGACTGTCCAGGATAACCTTTCATAGGAATCTCCATGTTGCTCTGACCGCTGCACAGCCAAACTTCACCTATGAGAATATTGCTGAGGATGGTTTCCTCACCATCGTTGAAAGTGATGCTATAAGGTCCACCAGCAGCAGGAGTGTTGATAGAAATTTTCCATTTACCTTGGCTGTCGGATTTAGCCTTGTAGGTCTGACCGTCCCAGGAGGTAATAACTTTCACAGTGGCATTTTGCTTTGCAGAGCCCCAAATTGCAGCTTTTGTTTCGCGCTGCATTACCATGTTATTGCCAAAGAACTGGGGAAGTTCAACCTTCGCAAAACTTTTAGTTGATACAAGCAAACTTAAAAGCAAGAACATGTAGAATTTAAAATTTATCATTGATGTGGTTTTTACGGTTATTCGATTATTCGGTTTTTCGGTTTTTCGGTTTTACGGTTATACGGTTATTCGATTATTCGGTTTTATGGTTGTTGGGATTATACTATCGGTAGGCTTAAGCCGTTGATTTTTTCAAATACATCCAAAGCATACACATCTGTCATGCCACTTATATAGTCGATTACGGCAGCAATGCGGATTTCCATACTTTCGTTTTCAATGTCGTACTGGCTACTCACACGTTTTATCAACTGCTGAGAATAGAACTTTTCAGGATGCACCACAGCCTCGGTGAATTGCTCCATAAGAGTAGCCATGATTTTAAAACCAGCCATTTCAATATCAACTACTGGTTTGGAGCGATAAATCTTTTGCCATGAAAGTTTCTGGCATGCAAGATAGGCCGTCTTTACCCTTTCCGACACATGTTCGATAAGAGTACCTTCGAACATTCCGCGTAGTATTATGTCTTCGTTTTGTATGAATACTGCAGCACATTCACGTTCCAATAAACCAATGACGCGAGCACGCAGATATACAACCTTCTCATGGGCATCGGTTATTCCTTCGTCGAGTATGCGCAACTGTATTTGATTTCTCGTCTTATCATCGAAGAATGAGAGCAGCAAATCTTGTGTCTCATTGAAAGTGAGAAGTCGCATTTTAAACGCATCCTCAATGTCCATTATCTCATAGCAGATGTCATCGGCGGCTTCAACAAGATATACAAGCGGATGTCGGGCATAGCGCAGAGGCTGACCATCGCGTGAGATGCGGTAAACAGATAGGTCATCAGCAATCTTTTTAAAAAATTCGCTCTCTGAGTTGAAAAATCCGTATTTGTCGTGTTGTTCGTTGACATAGTATGAAGAATAAGGATATTTCACCATTGCAGCAAGGGTGGAATAGGTCATTACAAAGCCACCATTTCTGCGTCCCATAAAACGATGGGTAAGCAGGCGGAAAGCATTGGAATTACCTTCAAAATGAGTAATATCCTGCCAAAACTCAGGACTAACCCTGTCGCGCAGTTTCAGGCCATTGCCTTCCGAGAAGAATGTCTGTATTGCCTTTTCTCCAGAATGTCCGAAAGGTGGATTGCCGAGATCATGGGCTAAACATGCTGTTGCAACGATAGTACCGATTTCCTGAAAGAGAGAGTCCTTCAGTTCAGGTCTTTTTATGGTAATAGCCTGTGCCACATCATTTGCAAGCGACTGTCCCACGGAAGCAACTTCCAGAGAATGAGTCAGACGATTGTGAACAAACACACTTCCAGGCAAAGGGAATACCTGTGTCTTGTTTTGCAAGCGGCGGAAAGGTGATGAGAAAATGAGTCTGTCGTAGTCTCTCTTAAACTCACTGCGATCGTCATGACGACGAGGATGAGCATCTTCCTGACCAAATCGTTTGTTTGAAATCAGTTTTTTCCAGTCCATTTTTTTATTGCGGTTATTATTTTGTCGTTTGGTGGTTTAGTGAAGCCTATCCCAACCATTCCCAAAGGGAAGAAACCAAGGAACTAAGGAACTGGAAATTTCCTAAATTCCTAAATTCATGATTCCTCTCCCAAGGGAGATTTAAGGAGACTCTTAACCAAAATACAAAAGCCCCCAGAGATAACTGAGAGCTTTTAATAAATCAATTGATGTAGGGTGGATAGTGGGACTCGAACCCACGACATTCAGAACCACAATCTGACGCTCTAACCAACTGAACTATATCCACCATTTTGGAGCCGTTGCTCCGTATGTTTACACTTTAAAAAAATCTATTTAGCAGGAGTTGCAGGAGTCTCAGCAGCAGGAGTTTCTGCTTCCTTTGCAGGAGCTGCAGCATCCTTTGATGGCACTGGAGCTTGTGATGCTCCGAAGCCAGGCAATGTCTTTGAGCCTACAGGTGCTTGCTGAGTTGCTGCATTCTCGATAACTGAACCAGACTGGGTAGCCTTTGGTGCTACGTATGCACTTAATATGCTGAGTACTACCATTCCAACAGCAAAACCCCAAGTGAGCTTTTCAACTATGTCGGTTGTCTTGCGGACACCCATAATCTGATTTGAAGCTGCAAAACTTGATGCTAAACCACCACCTTTAGATTCCTGAATCAATACAATGAGAATCATTGCTATTGCCACGATGACAAATATTACTATAAATAATGTGTACATATCTCTAATTAATTTTTGTATAATTCGTTTTTTTGAGCGTGCAAAGGTAAGAAAAATAGTTTAGAGTTTAGGGTTTAGAGTTTAGAGTTTTAAGTTTTTTTAACGGATGGCCGCTTGTTTTATCACCAATTTGCTACTGATGCATTAAAAATCTGTTCGGTTAATTCTTTTACCATTTCTGTTACAAGTTGCTCTTGCACACTATTCAGCGACTGTGTAGTTTCGTATGTTGATGTTGCTGTGAACTGTCGTTCAAAATCTTCAGTATGATTCTTATTGTTGGTAAAACGCACGTTTACGGTCATGGAAAGTTCAGTTTGTGCCGAATAGCCTTCTGCCGATACACTTTTATTGTGCTGTTCATAGCGAGTGATTTCTCCATCAATCTTCATGTCGCCATTGCGCTTAACTTGCATCAGTTTGGTATGTGATGCAAAAATATCTTTCAACTGATTGTTGAACATTCCAGCCATAGGTCCCCAGACATAACTCGCACGGTTGGGAAATTCATTAATCTGGATTGTTTTTACTTGTGTATAATCTATGCTCGCACCATTAAACTTATAACTGACAGAACAACTTTGTGCTACCGTAACCAATACACCAATTACGATTACAATAACAGAAAGGCATAAGAATTTTAAATAATGACTATTTTTTTTGCAGTCCATATTTTTTGATTTTTCTATAAAGTGTCCTGTCAGAAATACCGAGTTCTGTTGCAGCTTGTTCTCTATTCCCTTCGTTTCGCTGCAATGCTTTGCTTATCATTTCCGCTTCTTTGGATTCAATGTTGAGATTTTCTTCCACTTCAGCCTCTTCGGCGTAGTTGTATGGCTGTAAGCTCTGGTTGTAGGTTTTTTGTTTTGGGTTTTTGCTTTTGACCGTCAATCCACAATCATCAACTCTCGACCATTTCAGCTGCTCTTCCATGCCATGAACCTTACGATTAATATCGTTTATGGTGTTTTTCATTTCAAAGAGCATCTTATACAACATCTCACGTTCATTTTCGTATGAATGTTTTTCATGAGGAATTGCCACGAGCGAGTAACTATCTTCATCCTCAGGAACAAACTGGCGCAGGATGTCTGGAGTTATCAGCCTGTCTTGTGCCATTACAGACATTTGTTCTGTAACATTTTTCAACTGGCGAACGTTTCCTGGCCATTTATAGCGCAGCAGCATTTTTTCTGCATCTTCGGAAAGAACAATCTTGTCCATACGCAATTTCTGTG
>JAZLEX010000230.1:0-4572 GCA_045615485.1 Prevotella sp. | reverse complement strand
TTTTAGTTTTAGATTTTAGTTAGGATAAAAAAATCCTTAACGAAAATCCCAACAAAAAATGCGCTCAAGTACTTCGCTTTAGTGAGGAGTTTTAGAAGGATTGGTTCGACTATGCTCACCATAAACTCGCTTCGGGCTCGAAATCTTAACCAAAATCCTGATAAAAATCTAATTCCACATTCCTAATTGTACATTGTGATTGTAAATTATATTTGACATTGGAAATATTTTGATTTAAATTTCAGGTTTCGTTATTGGTATAACACATCACCTTGGTTCAAAAACGCTGAGTAGTCACCTATATAAAAACAAATCTACAAAAAATATTAAAATTTTCGCTAAAACATCGTAATCTTATAGAAAAAAGTATTACTTTTGCACCCAAATTAAAATTATTAAATTATGAAAACATTAAAACATTTCTTGATGCTCGGCTTATTCTGGATGATAAGCCTCGGAGCAAGTGCAGAAGTTTATTCTGGTCCGTGTGGCGATAATGCCAAATGGTCGTTTGATACCACTACAGGTCTGCTTTCCATTACAGGTAGTGGTAGTATGACGGATTATAATTTCTATTTTAATGCACCTTGGTACGATTATCGCAATTATATCGTAACGGCATCTATCGAAGACCAGATAACTTCGATTGGTAATTATGTTTTTTATGACTGTTCAAGCTTGACAAGTGTTACAATTCCAAATTCCGTAATTTCGATTGGCAGTTCTGCTTTTGAATACTGCTCAGGCTTGACAAGTGTGACAATTCCTAATTCAGTGACTTCAATTGGCAGTTCTGCTTTTAATGACTGTTCAGGCTTGACAAGTGTGACAATTCCTAATTCAGTGACTTCAATTGATAGTTATGCTTTTTCTGGTTGTAATAATGTAAAAGAATTAATCTATGCCGAAGGCACAAAGATTGTTTTGAGGACATACCTCACATCGATAACAAGTGTGACAATCCCAAATTCTGCGACTTCTATTGAAGATTGGGCTTTTTCGAGCAATAGAAGCCTGACAAGTGTAACAATTCCAAATTCTGTTATTTCGATTGGCAGTTCTGCTTTTATTGGCTGCTCAGGTCTGACAAGTGTAATAATCGGAAAATCCGTGACCACGATTAAACGTGATGCTTTTGAAGACTGTTCAGGTTTGACAAGTGTTGCTATTCCAAATTCTGTGACTTGGATCGGCGAAGATGCTTTTAGGAGTTGCTCTGGATTGACAAGTATAACGATTCCTAATTCCGTGAAGTCGATTGGCAATGATGCTTTTAGCCTTTGTTATATTCAACGTGATAAATTCATAAATAATAGTTCGTTGACATCTAATAATTATTGGGGAGCAGTGATTCTTGATGAAAGAACAGATGATGGGCTCTGCATTAAGGACAACTGTGTAATAAAATATTTCGGAAATGGCTCAAGTGTGACAATTGGAAATTCCGTGACCTCGATTGGTAATCAGGCTTTTTTTGAATGCTCAGGTTTGGCAAGTGTGATAATTGGAAATTCCGTAACTTCGATTGGGAATTATGCTTTTTATGGATGTTCAGGCTTGACAAGTATGACAATCCCTAATGCTGTGACTTCGATTGGTAATTGGGCTTTTGACCGCTGTTCAGGCTTGTCAAGTGTGGCAATCGGAAATTCCGTAACTTCGATTGGCGATGGGGCTTTTTATGAGTGTTTAAGTTTGACAAGTGTAAAAGTTGATTTGAAGAGTCCGTTAACCATAAATGCAAATGTATGGGAAAGGGTAGATATACGAAAATGTGTGTTATATGTACCTGAAGGAACCAAATCAATATATCGCTCTGCTCCTGTGTGGGAAGATTTTGTAAATATTGAGGAGTTCTCTGATGAGCCAGAGGAAGATGTCTATTTGACAATAAAGTGCATCACAGGGACAATCATAAAACAATGTGTCAAAACAGGGGAAACTTATAAATACCAATTGAATAATGATAAAAATGGCAAAATAGTTACTGTGACTTTCAATGGCGAAGATGTTACGTCTGATGTAACAAACGGCAAATATACTACTCCAAAAATCACAGGCAATAGTGAGATTTATGTAGAATACGACAATCAGCCGTTGGGTGATGTGAACCTCGATGGTTCAGTAAACGTGAACGACATCACCAAAACAGCAGAGATTATTTTGCTGAGAGCAAAGGCGGAAATGGAAGCCAAAGCCGCTATGGAAGAAATCGCAGAACCATAAGGGGCGATGAATCTGTGAACGATGAATCCTTTGACTGACTTAGGACAGGTTTTGATTGATTACGTATTTTTGCTAAAAAATAGTCAACTATGAAATATTACGAGATTGGAAAGACTGGCATGAAGGTCTCAGCGCTAAGTTTTGGTGCTTCTTCATTGGGTGGTGTTTTTCATGCTGTGAATGAAAATAGGGCTATCGATGCTGTGTTTACGGCTGTGGAAAATGGACTCAATTTTATTGATGTTTCACCTTATTACGGACACTATAAGGCTGAGATGGTATTGGGAAAGGCTTTGAAGGAGATTCCGCGTGACAAATATTATCTCTCCACTAAAGTTGGGCGTTATGGTAAAGATGGCGTGAACACTTGGGATTATAGTGCCAAGCGTGCAACAGAGAGTGTTTTCGAGAGTTTGGAACGCCTTAACATCGACCATATCGACTTGATAAATGTCCATGACATCGAGTTTCAGAAAGACCTTCCTGGCGGATTGGAAAAGGTGGCAAACGAAACATTGCCTGCTCTGCTGGAACTGAAGGCTAAGGGAATCGTCAGTCATGTGGGCGTTACTGACTTGCAGCCAGAAAACATAAAGTGGGTTGTGGAGCATGTGCCAGCTGGTACTATAGAGGCTACCCTCTGTTTCTGCCACTATTCGCTTAATGATGAGATGATGAACGATTACTTCGATTTTTTTGAAGCCAACAATATCGGAATCATCAATGCTTCACCATTGAGTATGGGCTTACTATCTACACGTGGCACACCAGACTGGCATCCTGCTCCACAGTCTTTGAAAGATGCTTGCATGAGAGCAGCAAAGCATTGTGAGGCAAAGGGCTACCCGATAGAAAAACTGGCCATTCAGTATGCAATCAGTAATCCTCGCATTGCCACTACCCTATTCTCGTCGGCAAATCCTGACAACGTGAAGAAAAACGTTGAGTATGCTAATGCTCCTATAGACTGGGAACTGGTGAAAGAAGTTCAGGGCATCATAGGAGATCAAATGCGCGTAAGATGGAAAAATTCATAGCTGGTCCTTGCGTCATAGAAAGTCAGGAACTTCTCGACATTGTTGCAGAAGAGATTGTTCGCATAAATAATGCGCTTGGAGTTGATATTATATTCAAGGCTTCATTTGACAAGGCGAATCGTACCTCACTAAAGTCGTTTCGCGGTCCTGGTATGGACAAAGGCTTGCAAATGCTTGCAGGAATAAAGAAAAGATATGGGCTCCGTCTGCTGACTGACATTCATGAGTCGTGGCAGGCAAGTGCTGTAGGCGAGATTGTTGATGTAATCCAAATTCCCGCATTTCTGTGCAGGCAGACTGATTTGCTGTTAGCCGCAGCAAAGACGGGAAAGATTATAAACATTAAAAAGGCACAGTTTCTCAGTGGAGCAGATATGATTTACCCTGTGCAGAAAATCAAGGAATCCTACGGCAACGAGGTCTGGCTTACAGAGCGTGGAAACATGTATGGATACAACAATCTAATCGTTGATTTCAGAAATATTGCTGCAATGAGGGAGATTGCTGATACCGTTATCATGGACTGCACACATTCTGTGCAGCGTCCAGGAGCTGCTGACGGAACAACAAGTGGTGATAGGAAATTTGTGCCAGCAATGGCATTGGCTGCAAAGGCATTTGGTGCAACGGGATATTTCTTTGAAGTACATCCTAATCCAGAACTGGCAAAGAGCGATGGGGCGAACATGCTCTATCTCTCCGACCTGCAAAATGTTATTGAAAGTGTGTTATGAATATAACTGATACTGCTATACATTGTCTGAAAGAAGAGTCGAAAGCCATATCTAACCTTATTCCAAGAATAGGCGACGAATTTGAAAAAGCTGTCGAACTGATATTGAAGTGCCGTGGACGCATCATTGTTACTGGTGTGGGCAAATCTGGTCATATTGGTGTCAAGGTTGCTGCTACTTTAGCGAGTACAGGTACTCCCTCTTTCTTCGTAAATCCTTTGGATGCCTATCATGGCGATTTGGGAATGTTTAAACCCACAGATGTTGTTGTGGCAATCAGTTATAGTGGTAATACTGATGAACTGTTACGTTTTCTGCCTCTGCTTGTCAATAGAAACATTCCTATCATCGGAATATCAGGAAATCCTGATTCAATGCTTGCCCGTTATTCAGTATGCCATTTGAACATCAGCGTGGAAAGAGAAGCCGACCCGTTGAACCTTGCACCAACATCTTCGACCACAGCCACATTGGCTATGTGTGATGCCCTTGCATCTGCTTTAGAAGAAGCACGCAATTTCCAGAGAGAAGACTTTGCGCAATTCCATCCAGGAGGAAGACTTGGCAAGCAATTA
>JAZLEX010000229.1:0-8022 GCA_045615485.1 Prevotella sp. | reverse complement strand
ATACAGCATGTTTGGACGGTGGATGAGTGTAGGAACATCAGCAGGACTGGTGTTTAATCTGGTGGTGGTTTTTACTTTTGTAGTTATTCTATTATTCGGAATATTCTGCGGCAGGGCATATTGCAACAATATTTGTCCAGTGGGCACTATCCTGGGACTATTCTCTAAGTATTCACTTTTCCGTTTCAAAATCGACAAGACAAAGTGCAACGGCTGCAAGGCTTGTGCTTTGAAGTGTAAGGGTATGTGTATCAATGCCGATGAGGGAAAGGTAGATATGCAACATTGCGTGAATTGTTTTAATTGTATAGGCAATTGCAAGCAAGGAGCAATAAAATATACAATGCACAAAACCGTAAAATCGTAAAACCATAAAATCGTAAAATAGAAAAATCGTATAACCGCAAAACCGAAAAACTAAAAAAACAATGGATAAATCAAGGCGTGCCTTTTTAGGTATTTTAGGTACAGCAGCAGCAGGAGTAACACTTGCACAGGCAAGCAAAAAGGTCGGTGAGGTGGTAGAATATGTTAGTGGAAAAACATCCCCCAAACGTTCTACTCCTCTGAAACCAGCTGGTGCTCAATCGTTGGAAAATTTCACCAGTCATTGCACTGGGTGTCAATTATGCGTAACGCATTGTCCACAAAAAGTGCTGATACCTTCCACGAAACTGGAAGATTTCATGCAAGTTGAAATGAGCTTCAATCGAGGCTATTGCGATATTGACTGCAACAAATGTTCGCAAGTATGTCCAACTGGTGCTATTCTGCCAGTCACTTTGGAAGAGAAAAACGCACTACAGATTGGTCATGCAGTGGCTTATTCGGAATATTGTGTCAACAACACCGAAGCAGGTCATTGTGGAAAATGTGAGGAAGTTTGTCCAGCAGGGGCAATCGTTCTGGTAGAGAAAGCAGGGAAAATGATTCCTGCCATTGATGAGGAGTACTGTATAGGCTGTGGAAGATGCGAATACGTTTGTCAGGCTTCTCCAATAAAAGCAATAATTATTGAAGGTCACGAAGTTCACAAGGAGGTTTGATATGGATAGAAGAGATTTTTTGAAGCGCCTGGGTATTGGTGGCGCAGCCGTTGGTGTGGCAGCCACAGGAATTGGCAAAACAATGTCGATGCTCACTGACGACACGGAAAAGGGCATTGGCGAAATGACTTACAGAACAAACACATCGACAGGTGATAAGGTTTCATTGCTCGGCTATGGTATGATGAGATTGCCAAACAAGCCAAGTGAGAATAAAAGCAGTTGGCGCGGTGGTGGCGAGATAGACCAGGAACAGACCAACAAACTGGTGGATTATGCCATGAAACATGGGGTGAACTATTATGATACAGCACCTGTCTATGGTAATGGAAAGAGCGAATCGGCAACAGGTATAGCCCTGCATCGCTATCCGCGAAACAATTATTTTGTGGCTACAAAACTTTCAAACTTCGATCCAAATTCGCAGACATTGGAAGGTGCAAAGAAGATGTACCACAATTCAATGAAGTATTTGCAGGTGGATTATATCGACTATTATCTCCTCCATTCTATCGGTGGCAATATGGATGAAGTGAAGAGACGTTTCATTGACAATGGAATGCTGGATTATCTGATGGAAGAGCGCAAGGCTGGAAGAGTGAGAAATCTGGGTTTTTCGTTCCATGGAACTAAGGAAACATTTGACGAAATGATGAACCTACATGCAAAATATCATTGGGACTTTGTGCAGATTCAAATGAACTACCTCGACTGGAAGAACGCCAAGACGCAAAACAAGCGTAATGTAAATGCCGAATATCTGTATAACGAACTCGCTAAGCGCAATATTTCGGTGGTAATCATGGAACCATTGCTCGGTGGCAGACTGTCAAAAGTGCCTGGTGAATCATCTGTGGCACTGAAAAACAAAGAGCCAGAAAAGAGTGTTGCTTCATGGGCATTCCGTTTCTGTGGTTCATGGCCAAAGGTGCTCACAGCACTTAGCGGTATGACCTACATGGAACATCTTGAAGATAATGTGAAGACTTTCTCACCTCTGAAACCGCTTAGTGAAGAAGACATGTTGTTGCTGGAAAAGGTTTGCGATGAACTGGTGAGATACAAAGCTGTGCCATGCACTGCTTGCCGATATTGTATGCCATGTCCTGCAGGAGTGGATATCCCTTTGGTGTTCAGTCATTACAACAAATGTATCAATGACAAGCAGATGCCTTTGAACGAGCGTGATGAAAACTATCAGGAAAAGCGTAAGAATTTCTTGCTTGGATATGATAACACAGTTCCTAAACTTGCACAAGCCGACAATTGTGTTGATTGTGAGGAATGCTTGCCAAAATGTCCGCAGGGCATACAGATTCCAAACAAATTGGCAGAGATAACAACATTTGTCAGCAAGCTGAGAGATGGCAACTAAAACTCTTTACGAAAAATACGATAAGAAACTAATTCCCTCATTGCCTCGGCTGACTTTCCCTGGGAGGATTTTTGTAATCACAACTGAGAAAGATGCCGAAAAGGCAGTGGATTTCCTGATGAAATACCATCTGTTGGGAATAGATACCGAGACAAGACCATCGTTCAAGAAAAATGTCAAACACAAGGTGGCATTGTTGCAGGTGAGCACCGAAAATGAGTGTTTTCTGTTCCGCTTGAATCGCTTGGGCATCTCATCGGCAATATTGCGACTGCTGGAATCTGACATTCTGAAAGTGGGAGTTTCGCTGTGTGACGATATACGCATGATTAGTGCAAGGACAAAATTCCATCCCGACAATTTTGTTGACTTACAAAATATGGTGGAATTGCTGGGAATAAAAGACAAGTCTTTGGCAAAGTTGTATGCCAATCTGTTTGGGAAAAAAATCTCCAAGTCACAACAGCTTTCAAACTGGGAAGCCGACATACTTTCTGAAGCCCAAATGCAATATGCTGCAATAGATGCATGGGCATGCATAAATATATATAAGGAAATAAAACATTTAATAAATACACAAGACTACGAATTGATCATCAATAATGAAGAAAGTTTATCTGAAGAAGGGTAAGGAAGACAGTCTCAACCGTTTCCATCCGTGGGTGTTCTCTGGAGCGATTGAAAGAATGGACGAGGGAATAGAAGAGGGCGATACCGTTGAAGTTGTAGGTGAACGACTGAAAGTGCGCGGACATTATCAGATAGGTTCAATTGCTGTGAGGGTGCTGACTTTCGAAAACGAAGAAATAGATGCCCTGTTCTGGCAGAACAGACTTGATTCAGCATTACAAATGAGATTGCGACTTGGTATAGCCGACAATCCTGACAATAATACCTACAGACTTGTGCATGGTGAGGGCGACTTTCTTTCTGGGCTAGTAATTGATGTGTATGATGAAACAGCCGTAATGCAGGCACATAGTGTGGGAATGCATGTCTCTCGCAACGAGATTGCCGAGGCACTAATGAAAGTAATGAACGGCAGAATAAAAAATGTTTTCTACAAAAGTGAGACTACACTACCTTATAAATTTATCGAACATACCTCCGACAATCTTCAACCCTTCCTTCAACAAGTTCAGGACGGGCAGCCCTTCAACCTTCAACCTTCATTTTCATCATGGCTCGTATGCGAAAGTCCTTCGTCAACCTCAGGAGAGTCCTGCAAGAATATCGCTGTAGAGAATGGCTTGAAATTCTATGTGGATTGGTTGCGTGGACAAAAGACAGGCTTTTTTGTTGACCAGCGCGAAAATCGTTTGTTGCTTGAACGCTATGCAAGAGGAAAGAATGTGCTCAACATGTTTTGCTACACAGGTGGCTTTTCATTCTATGCCATGCGTGGTGGGGCTAATCTTGTGCATTCTATTGATAGTAGCGAAAAAGCCATCGAACTGACATGTAGGAATGTGGAATTGAATTTTCCTGGCGATAAACGTCATAAGGCATACTGTGAAGATGCATTTAAATTCCTTGATGGAATAGGAATGCAAAAAGATGCAGAAGGTAATCCGTTGCAATATGATTTGATAATTCTCGACCCACCAGCATTTGCAAAGCATAGGGCAGCACTGAAAAATGCGCTGAAAGGCTATACACGATTAAATCAGAAGGCTTTACAGAAGATAAAACCTGGCGGAATATTGTTTACATTCTCATGCTCTCAGGTTGTTACGAAAGATAATTTCCGAAATGCAGTGTTCACTGCCGCAGCACTTTCAAAACGTAAAGTACGCATACTGCACCAACTGCATCAACCTGCAGATCATGCAATAAATATCTATCATCCAGAAGGAGAATACTTGAAAGGATTAGTGCTGTATGTGGAGTAGTAGCACAGACTTCGTTGTGCTTGTCACGCAATAACGATTGTCAGGCCGCTGATTGACAAGCCACACTATGTTGCCCGAGTTATCGCAAACCACCAATTGCCGCTGCTTTTCTGTGAGCGGCATTTTTATGTCTGTAAGATAGTCGCTGACGAGTTTTTTGCCTTTCATCCCAAATGGGATAAATTTATCGCCACGCTTTACAATTCGCAAAGTCAGAGGCATTTCCACTTTTTCTGCATCAAGACAAGCCAACTCTTTCTGCTTTGGAATAATATACCCGTCAGTAATCTCTTCTTGTTCAATAATAAGTTGCGGTTGTACGGGAGTGTCTTTAAGCCCATCCCTTTGGGAGGGGTAAGGGGTAGGCTGGTCAGTGTCAGTGTCAAAGTCAGAGTCAGAGTCAGTGTCAGTGTCAGTGTCTGTGTCAGTGTCAGAGTCAGAGTCAGAGTCCGTCTTTTCCAGAATCATTCTTCCACGATCAACCAATAAAGTAAAATCCTTTGAGCGAAAAATTTTCCCTGTAGTATTATTCTTGGCAATCTGGCGAACCTGCCTGCCATTGAAACCATAGTCCTTCAACAATTCAAAAAGTCTGTTTTCTTCGGTATTGTCAACTGTCTCCGAAAGGTTTTCTGCTGTGCGCAGAATGTTTTCAACAGCTTTAGGGTTGATAGTTTTCAGTTGTGGAATAATGTTTAGTCGCAGTTTGTTCCTGACCACATCGTCCTTGAGATTGCTGGAGTCGGTAATGTAGTCCTGCCCAATGCTGGCAAGGTAATCTGTTATCTCCTGTCTTCCTACACATAGTAGCGGACGAAGAATAGAAACATCACCATGATTATTTAATCTGCTGCAAGGCTTTATGCCAGTCAGTCCGTTTATTCCAGTTCCACGTATTAGATTTATTAAGATAGTTTCAGCCGAGTCGTCTTTATGGTGTGCGACGCAGATGCCATTGGCATTTTTGTCGTTGCAAAGTTTCCCAAACCATTCATACCGTAGTTCGCGAGCAGCCATTTCGATACTTACTCCGTTGAGTTCTGCATATTCAGCAGTATTGAAATCAGTCTTGTTGAATGCCACAGCCAGTCTTTCGCAAAGTTTTTTGCAAAAAGCCTCATCCCTATCAGCCTCTTCGCCTCTAAGATGGAAATTGCAATGGGCAGCCTCAATATTATAACCTAAATCATAAAGCAACATGAGCAGTGCCACGCTGTCAGCGCCACCGCTCAATGCCACAATGTATTTGCCATCTTTATTCAGCAGATTCTTGGTTTCGATATATTTCTCAACAACGCTTTTCAATCTATAGGAATTGTTTGGTTGTTTGAATCATTGGTTCATTGAAATTAGAAATTCCTCGTTGCTACGGGTATGCTTGATTTGTTTTTGAAGTTCAGTCATTGCCTCGACAGGGTTCATATCGGCAATATATTTGCGCAATATCCACATGCGGTCCAGAGTTGTCCTGTCGTGCAGCAAGTCATCACGGCGAGTGCTTGAAGCAACCAGATTCACAGCAGGATAAATTCTCTTGTTGCTCAGTGAGCGGTCGAGTTGCAATTCCATATTTCCGGTACCCTTGAACTCTTCAAAGATAACCTCATCCATCTTGCTGCCTGTGTCGATAAGCGCTGTGGCAACGATGGTAAGCGATCCTCCACCTTCTATGTTACGCGCAGCACCAAAGAAGCGCTTAGGTTTTTGCAATGCATTTGCATCCACACCACCAGTCAGCACCTTTCCCGAAGCAGGAGCAACGGTATTATATGCACGTGCCAGTCGGGTGATGGAATCAAGGAAGATTACAACATCATGCCCGCATTCCACCATTCGCTTTGCTTTTTCGAGTACAATCCCTGCAATCTTAACATGGTTTTCTGCTGGTTCGTCAAATGTTGATGCTACAACTTCTGCATTTACCGTACGAGCCATGTCGGTAACCTCTTCAGGACGTTCGTCAATCAGCAATACCATGAGATAAGCTTCAGGGTGATTTGCGGCAATGGCATTTGCAATGCTCTTAAGTAAGATAGTCTTACCAGTCTTTGGTTGTGCCACAATAAGTGCGCGTTGTCCTTTACCTATAGGTGCAAAAAGGTCAACGACACGCACACTCAAATCATCCATTCCGTCGCCTTTGCAGAGAAGGAATTTTTCGTCAGGAAAGAGAGGAGTGAGATGCTCAAAAGCTACGCGGTCGCGAACTTCGGATGGTTTCCTGCCATTGATTTTTACAATGTCAGTCAGATTGAAATATTTGTCTCCGTTATAAGGAGGACGAACCTTAGCTTCGATAACATCGCCAGTCTTCAAACCAAAGTTCTTTATAAAATTGTTACCCACGAAAATATCGTCTGGCGAAGACAGATAGTTATAGTCGCTGGAGCGTAAGAATCCATAACCTTCAGGCAGATATTCCAACACGCCATTAGCAGTCAGCAAATTGTCGAAATTGAATTGTCCTTTGCTTGGTGACGATGGTTCTTTGTTTTCGTTGGTTGGTGAGCCTGTCGAACCCATGGTTGGTGTGCCTGTCGAGTTCATGGTTGGTGAGCCAGCCGAACCATCGTTTTCATCGAATGTTGGAAGGATAGGATTATCAAAAATATCCTTTGCAACACTTTTCTGACTGTCTTCGATAGGCAAATCTTGCAAGATGATAAAATCAGTGCCATCTCCAGGGTCGCCTTCCCAGATAGCAGGGGCTTCGGTCAAAGGTTCGCCCACTTCACCGTTTCCGTTATCTGCCTGTGGTGAACTGAGTTCATCTTTATCATTGCTCTTGTTTTGTGCATTGAGTTTTTTGTTCAATGCTTCAATGATGTTATCGCTTATTTTTTCTTCCTCAGCTTCGCCTATGAAGTCCAGTTTTGGTTCTTCAATTTTATCAGCCTTAGTTTTTTTAGTACGCTTTTTTATAGTCTTGTCTTCTTCACTATTATTATCCTGAGCTTTCCCAGAGATTTCCTCATCCTGAGCTGAGAGTTTATCCTGTGCCTGTGAGTTTATCTTGAGTTTCGCCTGCCCTGAACTGGTCGAGCTGACCAACTCAGGTTTTGATATTTTTATTCTTTTGCGAATTTTCTTTTCCGTAGGCTTTACCACTGGAATCTCAGCCTGTTTGTCGAGAATAGCATAAACCCTGTCGTCCTTGCGCATAGAAGACTTGAATTTCAAACCAAGTTCTTTACCGATGGCATCTATTTCGACAAGAGTCATCTTCTTTAATGCATCAATATTATACATAATTATATCTTTGAGATTTTTGTTCAATAGGTGGATTCTCACCAAAAATGTATTGGGATAAAAATGTTTCAGAGCAGAAACATTTATCTTAAGAGACCGCAAAGGTAAGAAAAAAGTTTATAAGTTTAAAGGTTTAAAGGTTTAAAAGGTTGGGTTTTATATTTTTTTAACAAAATTATCATCGCAGAGTCACTACTCAGCCTTTTTGAACCAAGGAGACAAGTACGTCTGACCAACATCGGCAACTACAATATGAATATGTAGTTTATCCTGAGCCTGTCGAAGGACACCTACAGCGCTTTAGAGGATAGTTCATCCCATTACGTAGCGCTAACGCACTACGCTATGTTATTACGCTCCTACAGAGCTTTTATCTCATAAGTCCTGTCAGGACGGTATAACATAGCACAGGGTGATAACAGACGATAAACCGAATGTAATGAAGCTCGCTTCAATTGCT
>JAZLEX010000228.1:0-5032 GCA_045615485.1 Prevotella sp. | reverse complement strand
ACTTCATTTCTTCATTGGTGACGATGCTATGCCATGGTCAAAACCGTGGTTAATCCCCATAGATACTCATCGCCCATTCCGTACAACTCGGTCTTCAAATTGACCCTCGTTCCTCAGGTCAACACGAAGACCTCTTTAGTTGATTTACAATTAGAAAAAGGCAAGAACTTTTTTGCGAGGAAATATCCTGACATGAAATACCTTGCCTATTTTCAGGCTTATAGCAACACCCATGCCCCACTCGACCGACTGAAAACACTCTACGAAACTGCACTCAAGGTTGACGATATCGTGGGACTGGTTATTGCCACACGACCTGACTGCATTGATGATGAAAAACTTGACTATCTTGCAGAATTAAACAAAAGAACTTTCCTCATTATGGAATATGGCGTTGAAAGCTGCAATAATGATACTTTAAAACTAATAAACCGTTGTCACACATTTGAATGCAGCAAAGAAGCTATCGAAAAAACTCATGAGAGAGGCATTCTCACTGGAGCGCATATCATTTTGGGATTGCCAGGGGAATCAAAAAAAGAAATTCTCCGACAGGCAAATATAGTCTCCGAACTACCGATTGATATACTGAAACTACACCAGATGCAGATTGTGAAAGGTACAAAGCTGGCGGAATGCTACGAACAGATGAAACCTACTATATTTAGCATTGAAGAATATATAGACCTTGTTGTAGAGTACATCCGCAGACTGCGAAAAGACATCATACTGGAACGCTTTGTGTCACAGTCGCCAAAAGAATTACTCGTGGCTCCTAATTGGGGGATCAAGAACCACGAGTTTACTGATTTATTGAATAAGCGGTTGAATAGCCTATAGACGCTTGCAAATTACAGGATTGTCAATTTCTTTCTTCCAGGATTGCATCCACCGATACCAGTCTTTGTCGCTATGATAGCCGAATTTTTCATTATCACTTCCAAAGGCGATATGGTAGTCAATTTGTGAATTAACTGGTGCGACAAGCATCGGATAATTGTCCTTATCGGCTGGCAGTTCCTTCTTAAAATATGCTTTTGGTACATAGACAGCCAGTCCGACTGTTTCACGCTTATGACCAGCAGAATCCTTTTCACTTACAGGCCAGTCTGTTCCCCAACATCCGCGAAGACCTGATTTATTGGAATACTCCGTTGAATTTTTCACGTTTATCACACCTGTGCAGAATGTATAGGTATCTGCCGACTGGACAAACCTGATATTCACATCAACATCCCTATGACCTGCATATAAGGTGTAGCGAGTAATCATATCCACTGGTGACTTACCGACGTTATATGTATTCCAGTCATTGTCTTCTACTTCTACAATAGTCCGCAATGGACCGCGTGATATGATGCGTTCTGTCCGATGAGCTACCTTATCAAGGAATTTAGGTTCTTTTCCATCCCATCCGCGAAGGGTTCCTACACCAAGCGTACTTCCTACCCAAAGGCAGTCGTCGCCAAAGCCTGAAGCCAATTCGTCTCTTGTAGGATAGAACTGAGTTTGTTTTATTTCCAAGCCTTTATTATACTTACCATATATATCTACGGTCTGACGATTGTCGAAATAGATACGATAAGCCACAAGTTCACTTTCAAATGCTGGTCCGTGATGCTGTAGCAGATTGTATGGGTTGACGTCATCATCAACTGTCAATGCCGATATGTATGAAGTCTGACGTTTTCCTTTTTCTTTCGGATTGTTAAGCAGCATTTCAGCATAGACTCGTGATTTAAAAGTCTTGAACGTTCCTGTAGCAGATAGTGTTACGTCAAATTGTTTGACTTCTTTCTTGCCAAAATCAGCCAAAAAGCACAATTCGTCCATCTGACCATCTCCATCGAGATCATCAACCTGATAGGCTATGTCTTCGCCCTTGAATTTGACATCTGCAGATTTCACCATTTTGCCACGGATATCAATAACAACAGGTACATCTGAACGTTGCTCACTAATCGGATTGGTACACTCAACCTTAAATTCCAATGATTGAGCATACAGTTGAACAGAACAAAATGAAACGGCAGCAAGTGCCAATAGATGTTTTTTCATAATTCGGAAAATTTACGTTTATGTTTTAGATAATATTTTACTAATATGGAATATGGAGCCAGCAGCTTTTTATCTTTTTGATGTCCACGTTCGATGTTTCTGCACATTACTCTGAATGCGTGTCGTGCCTTGTAAATTGCCAAAAAATCAGCAAAATTACGATTGAGCAAAAGAGTCTGCCATGCTGCCAGATAGTCAAGAAACCAACGGATTATCATTACACGCTTCAGGTCTTTGTCGGGTAGATTCTTGTATAGCATCAACAGATTATTCCTGAAGTTCAAGAAAGTCTTTTTAGGATTGCTCTTTGCTAAAGTTGCAGCACCGACATGATACACAACACTTTCTGGAACAACACAGATTTTCCTTCCAGCATCCCGCAAGCGCCAGCATAAATCTATTTCTTCATTATGAGCAAAGAAAGAGCCATCCAATCCACCAGCTGACACCCAATCCGATGAGCGTATCATCAGAGCAGCTCCAGTTGCCCACATTACTTCTACGCAATCGTCATATTGACCTACATCTTTCTCCACACTGTCAAAAATTCTGCCTCGACAGAAAGGATATCCGTATTTATCAAGGAAACCACCCGAAGCACCTGCATACTCAAAATAATCAGGATTAGATATTGCACGCAATTTGGGCTGACATGCAGCAACCTCAGGATGAATGTCTAAAAAAGTTTCCAATGGACGAAGCCAATTCTTAGTAACCTGGACATCAGAATTTAGTAATACGTAATATTCTGCTTCGACTTTTTCCAAAGCCCTGTTGTATCCTTCTGCAAAACCGTAGTTCTTGTCAAGATTTATCTGTTTTACTTCAGGATATTCCGTAGCCAGCATCTCTACACTATTATCTGTGGAGGCATTGTCTGCAACATACACATCTGCCCCACCTGTATTTTCAAGTAGAATAGGTAGATATTGGCGAAGCATTTTTTCACCATTGTAATTTAAAATAACAATCGCTGTCTTCATTTTATCAATTTGGCTATTAAGGCATTTTTCGCTTCATTAAATTCGCCTAATTGGACTTTTACTATTTTGTTGTCTAAATCAGACTGAGACGGCATTTCCACACGTATGTAATTTTCAGTAAATCCATGCATTGGCATTCCTTTGCGTGCATGCTCAAACAATACCAATGCTTCTGTACCAATATGAGATTTGTAAAAGTCAAGCGTCTTGCGTTCACTCAAATCAAGCATTAGCTTGCTTCTATGCTTCTTCTCTTTTTCATCAACAACATAAGGAATGTTTAGCGCTTTAGTTCCAGGACGCTCGGAATATGGAAATACATGTAACTGAGTTATTGGCAAAGAATTTATAAAATCATACGATTCTTGAAACAAGTCGGGAGTCTCGCCCCTACTGCCTACCATAACATCCACACCGATAAAGGCATCGGGCATAACATTCTTGATGCGATGAATCTTATCCGAGAACAGCTTTGTGTCATAATGCCGATGCATTAATTTGAGAACAGTATCACTTCCGCATTGTAATGGAATATGGAAATGAGGCATGAACTTTTTACTATTTGCAACAAATTCAATCAATTCGTCACTTATTAAATCTGGTTCAAGACTACTAATTCGGTAACGTTCAATTCCTGCCACATTATCCAGAGCACTCACCAAATCCATGAACTTCTCACCAGTTGTCTTGCCAAAATCGCCTATATTAACGCCAGTAATCACTATTTCCTTTCCGCCTTCTGCAGCAGCCTGTTCTGCCTGCTCAACCAAATCTGTAATCTGTGCATTACGGCTGCGTCCACGCGCAAAAGGAATTGTGCAATATGTGCAATAATAATCGCACCCATCCTGTACTTTGAGGAAATAGCGCGTTCTGTCGCCACGACTGCAACTTGGATTAAAGGTCTTTGGGTCGCGAAGTATGATTTCGCTGACTCCTGGGATTTTACTTATCCGCTCTGCTTGTAATTGAGCATAACAGCCAGCAACTATTACTATTGCACCTGGATTTTGACGAATCAGCCTATGGATTGCCTGACGGCATTTGTGGTCTGCAACATCCGTAACCGTACAAGTATTGATGAAACAGATGTCAGCCTTCTCACCTGCCTGTGCTTTCAGCGCCCCATACTGTTTCAGCATTGCTGCAAATGTGGACGTTTCGGAAAAATTCAGCTTACAACCTAATGTATAATATGCTACCTTCTTTCCAGCTACTTGTGATAAATCGAGCATAAACAAATATTTCTTGGCCGCAAAATTACAAAAAAAAAACCGTCTGACCAAAAGTCAAACGGTATTTTTCTTTTAATTGTTCGTATTATGGACAATTATTCTTCTGGAGCTGCTTCTTCAACTGGAGCTGCTTCTTCAACTGGAGCTTCAACAGCTGCAGAATCAACAACTGCAGAGTCAACTGCCATTGTGTCTTCAACAACAGCTACTGTATCAGAATCAGCAACTTCAGCTGTCTGAGCAGTTTTGTTACCACAAGATGCGAAAGAAATAGCTGCAACAGCTACGAACATAAACACTAACTTTTTCATTTTTTTCTTTTTTAAATTGTAAAACAATCAAATTCTTTTCTAAAACGCTGCAAAGGTAAAAACTTTTTTTGAAATGAAAAACATTTTTTTTGTTTTTTTTTATGCCCTTTATGTAACTTTTTTGCAATATCTTGAATATCAATAATATACGAATGTATAAAAAATGTTAATTTTTACTCGTGTACGAACACATGGCATTTTTTTCACATTTTACTATGTATATTGCATACAAAAGCACAGCTACAAAGCATAACATTGGTACCAGATAAGCGATATTAATACCAAAAATATCCGACACCTTACCTTGTAGTGGGGTTATCAATGCTCCGCCAAGTATCGCCATAATCAAACCTGAAGCTCCGATTTTTGCATCATCACCTAAACCGTCGAGTGCGATTCCATAAATTGTCGGGAACATCAAACTCATAAAGAAGCTTATTCCTAT
>JAZLEX010000227.1:0-5932 GCA_045615485.1 Prevotella sp. | reverse complement strand
TAGCGTAGTGCGATAGCGCTACGTAATTGAATCGGTAGTCCTCTAAAGTCCTGTAGGGACGACATAATTCCATATTGTAGTTGTTGATGTTGGTCAGACATGCTCGTTTCCTTGGTTCTTAAAAGGCTGAGTAGTTACCCGTAAAACAGTAAAATGTTAAAAAATCACAATTATCAATTATCAATTGTCAATTATCAATTAAAAACAAAAGTTTTTTCTTATCTTTGCCGCGAAATTTAGAAGGACATTATTACAAATTTAATTATAGAAATGGCAAAAAAACAAAATCAAACTTCTTCAATGGAAGAAACTCTCAACAAATCAGAAGCATTTGTTATGAAGTATCAGAAGCCGTTGCTCGGTTCTCTGGTGGCAATATTGGTTATTATTGCTGGTATTATTGCAATCAACAATTATGTGATTAAGCCTCGCGCTGAGAAGGCAAGCACTTTGTTGGCACAAGGTCAGGAGTATTTCAACAAAGAAGACTTTGAAAAGGCTCTGAATGGTGACAAGGCAGAATTTCCAGGTTTTGTGGTAATAGCTGATGACTACAGTTCTACTGATGCTGGTAATTTGGCAAAGTTGTATGCTGGTCTGTGCTATGCTCAGTTAGGCAAGATGGAAGATGCTGAAAAGTATTTAGAGAAATGGAGTCATGCTGATGACCAGATGGTTTCACCTGCTGCTCTTGGTGCATTGGGCAATGTTCAGGCAAGTCTGAAAAAAGTTGACGATGCTATTGCAACATTGAAGAAAGCTGCTGCTTTGGCAGACAACAATAGTCTTTCTCCAACATTCCTTATTCAGGCTGGTGAACTGCTCGAAAGTCAGGGCAAGAAAGCTGAAGCCTTGAAACTCTACAAGGAAGTGAAGGAAAAATATGTCAACTCAATGGCATATTCAGAAATAGACAAGTACATTGAACGCGTTACAGAATAATGGCAACGCTATTCCATAATCTTAACGATTATAATCCAAATGAGATACCGAGCGCATCGAAGATGTGTTTCGGTATCGTTGTTAGTGAGTGGAACTCAGAGATAACGAGTGCGCTGCTTGATGGGTGTGTAGCAACATTGAAGAAGTATGGTGCACTTGATGAGAATATTCGTGTAAAATCTGTTCCAGGCAGTTTTGAACTTGTTTATGGTGCACGTCAGATGGCATTGCGTGATGAGCTTGATGCCATCATCGTCTTGGGAAGCGTGATACAAGGCGAGACACCACATTTTGATTATATCTGCCAGGCTGTTTCGTATGGTATTTCGCAGATAAACACAACGAGCAACATTCCAGTGGTTTTTGGATTGCTTACCACAAATAATATTGAGCAGGCGCGCGCACGTAGCGGAGGCGAACTTGGCAACAAGGGCGACGAATATGCTATTACAGCAATAAAAATGGTAAAGTTTTAACTATGCTCACACAGACAGATTTTAAACAGTTGGCTGAAAAGGGTATTTCTGCTTCACAGATAGAAAAGCAACTTAATGAATTCCGAACTGGTTTTCCTTATTTGAAACTCGATGGTGCTGCCAGCATTGGCAATGGTATTTTGTCACCAGACGAGGAGAAAAGAAAAAGTTTTATTGACAATTGGGAAAACTATAAAAAGGAAGGGCACAAAATAGTGAAATTCGTACCTGCAAGTGGAGCGGCTTCACGAATGTTTAAGAACATGTTTGCATTTGCTGATGCTGACTATGACGTGCCTGAAACGGACTTTGAAAAGAAATATTTTGAATGTATCAAGGACTTTGCTTTTTATGATGCCTTGAATGAAAAAGTCAACGTAGAGAATCTGATAGAAGCAGGACAATACAAGAGTGTGGTCAATGCTATGCTCGATGCTGATGGTCTGAACTACGGCAAACTGCCAAAGGGAATGTTGTTGTTTCACAAATATGCTGATGGCGCACGTACTCCAATGGAAGAACACCTTGTAGAAGGGGTAATGTATGCACAGTCGGACGGTGAGGTGAACCTTCATTTTACGGTAAGTGCCGAACACATGGAATACTTTAAAAACAAGGTGGCAGAGAAAGAACCTTATTTTGCAAAAAAATATGGTGTAAAGTTTAATATTTCTTTCTCGGTGCAGAAGCCAAGCACTGATACTGTTGCTGCAACTCTCGACAATCAGTTGTTCAGGGATGAAAATGGGCAATTGCTATTCCGCCCAGGTGGTCATGGAGCACTTATTGAAAACCTGAATGAAATAGATGCCGATATTATCTTCATAAAGAATATTGATAATGTGGTGCCTGACAGGCTTAAAGGCGAGACGGTAACCTACAAGAATCTGCTTGCTGGAATACTTGTTGATTTGCAAAAGAAGGTGTTTGATTACTTGAAAATTCTCGACTCAAACAACTATAATGAGGAAGACCTTCATCAGATGGCGGAGTTTCTTGAGAAACAACTTTGCTGCAAGTTGCCTGACAACATGCGTAAGAATATCGCCGCAGAACTGATTCGCAAAAAACTAAACCGTCCGATGCGCGTGTGTGGGGTGGTTAAGAATGTTGGTGAACCTGGTGGCGGTCCTTTCCGTGCGTATAATCAAGACGGAACTGTTTCATTACAAATACTGGAAAGCACTCAGATTAATACAAGCAACAAGGAATATCTGAAGATGTTTGAAGAAGGAACCCACTTCAATCCAGTTGACTTGGTCTGCGCAATAAAAAACTATAAAGGAGAGGCATTCAATCTGCCAGATTATGTTGACAAATCCACAGGTTTTATTTCATCGAAGAGCAAGAATGGGAAGGAATTGCGTGCTTTGGAATTGCCTGGCTTGTGGAATGGTGCCATGAGCGACTGGAACACAATTTTTGTTGAAGTGCCGCTGATAACCTTCAATCCTGTAAAGACTGTCAACGATCTTCTCCGCCCGGAACATCAGTAGGTGCGGTTTACAACTTACGCTTTATAATTCTCCAGCTATAGATGTTGCCATCAGGCGTTTGATTTCGTCTAATGGCAGCTTATCCCCAAATAGTCGCATCATCTTGGTCAGAGCGGCTTCAACCGTAGAGTCCTGACCACCAATGACTCCAACCTCTTTCAAACGCAATCCAGTGCCGTAGCGATCCATAACTACGTTTCCACCAGCACATTGCGTAATGTCAACTACGACTATTCCTCTGTTGACAGCATCACCAATGACCTTCGAAATCCAAGGTAGGGTAGGGGCATTGCCAGCTCCGTAGGTACGGAGAATAACACCTTTTAAGTGTTCTGCAGACAGCATGGAACGCATAACGTTTTCCTGAATACCAGGAAACAGACTAATCACAGCCATATTGGAATCCATCTCATAATGAGGAATCAGTCTTGCTTCAGCATTGTATGGCAAAATCCTTTTCACATTGTACTCAATATTCACGGCTGAAAAAGCCAGAGGAGAATAGTTGAACGAATAGAACGCATCAAAGGCATCAGCACTGCTCTTGGTTGTGCGATTGCCGCGCAACAATTTGTCGTGGAAGAAGATACACACTTCAGGAACTTTCGGAGAACCATCTTCATTTGTAGCTGCTGCTATTTCAATTGCGGTTATGAGGTTGCCTCTGCCATCAGTACGCAGTTTTCCGATAGGCAACTGGCTACCAGTAAGTACAATAGGTTTGTTTATCCCTTCAAGCATGAAACTCAATGCGCTGGCTGTGTATGCCATGGTGTCTGTGCCGTGAAGAATCACAAATCCAGTGTATTTGCTGTAATTATCAACAATAATCTGCACAATTTTTTTCCACTGTTCAGGTCCCATGTCACTGGAGTCAATAGGAGGATCGAAAGTGATAGTGTCAATTTTCAGTTTAAATTGCTTCAGTTCGTGCAGTACAGGCAGAATCTTTTCAAAATCAACGCTTTCCAGTGCACCAGTATCATGGTTTTCGCGCATTCCAATAGTGCCGCCAGTATAGATTAATAAGATTTTTTTCATATTTTTTGGAATTTATTGAATACACCCTGTATGGTGTTCTGTTTTTCTGCCACCGCTTCTGCACAACGCTCGCCATCAATGGCTGCCGAAACAATTCCCCCAGCATATCCTGCTCCTTCTCCACATGGGTAGAGTCCGCTTATGCGTATGTGAGAAAGGGTTTTACTGTCGCGTATGATACGAACAGGCGATGACGTGCGGGTTTCTACGCCAATCATCACAGCTTCATTCGTAAGGAATCCGTGACTCATCTGACCAAACTTCTTAAAACCAGACTGTAAGCGTTTGGTAATGAATTCTGGCATCCAGAAATGGAGTGGGGAAGAGATGAGTCCTGGAGCATAACTGCTTTTTGGCAAATCAAAGCTTAGCTTGTTGTTTACAAAATCTGCCATTCGCTGCGCAGGTGCAGTCTGTTTCATATTTCCTTGCTGCCAGCATTGCAGTTCAATCTGCTCCTGGTATTCCATCATGCATAATGGCGAATGCTCAAAGTTAGTACAAACATCTTCAGGATGAATTTCTACAACCATTCCTGAATTGCTCCATTTAGTGTCGCGATGAGAAGGACTCATGCCGTTGACCACAATCTGCCGAGAATCAGTAGCTGCAGGAATGACAAAGCCACCAGGACACATGCAGAAACTATAAACGCCACGTCCATCTACCTGTGTAACAAACGAATATTCTGCAGCAGGCAACCAATTGCCACGACCGTTTCGATTATGGTACTGTATTTGGTCAATTAATTGAGCTGGATGTTCAAGGCGTACACCAATGGCAATGCCTTTGGCTTCGATTTCTATGTTGTTGGTATTTAGTATTTTATATACGTCTCTTGCAGAATGGCCAGTGGCAAGAATCACAGGGCCATAGAAAAGATGAGAGTTTAGAGGAGAGAGATGAGATGTGAGAGATGAGGCTTCAACTCCAATCACTTTATCATGCTCGATGATGAGGTTTGTCATTTTCGTGTTGAAATGCACTTCGCCACCGCAATTGATGATTGTATTGCGCATGTTTTCAATCACTTTCGGCAATTTGTCAGTACCAATATGAGGATGAGCATCAGAAAGAATGTTCGTACTGGCACCATGCTGGCAGAATACATTAAGGATTTTTTCAACATTACCACGTTTTTTGCTACGTGTGAAAAGTTTTCCATCGCTGTAAGCACCAGCACCACCTTCGCCAAAGCAGTAGTTGCTTTCAGAATCAACTTTTTGTGTTTTGGTGATATTGGCAAGGTCTTTCTTGCGTTCGTGCACATTCTTGCCGCGTTCCAGAATAATTGGGCGGAATCCGAGTTCAATAAGCCTTAATGCAGCAAACAATCCAGCAGGACCTGCGCCAACAATAACAACTTGCGGCTTATCAGTTACGTTCTGATAGTCTGTGCGATGAAAACCGTCATCGTGTGGTATTTCATTGATGTAGAGTCTGACTTTCAGGTTGACAAAAATATCTCTATGACGAGCGTCAATGCTTTTTTTGAGAACGCGCACCTTGTTAATGGTTCTGACATCAAGACCTTTGTCCCTTGCAAGAAATTGTATTATGCGTTCTTCGTCGAAAGCATTTTGCGGAGCAACTCTTATGTCGAATTCTTTTATCATGCTGCAAAGATAAGAAAAAGGTTATGAGTTATTTATTATGTGTTGTTTGTTTTAAGTTTTTTTATTACATCATTGTAACAGAATCATGATTATGATAAATAGACCCTGTAAGACGGCATAACACAGCACATGGCTTCAGCCCTGTGTATAAGGACGACAACCCATAACCACACAACCGATAACCTACAACCTATCACCCTCAAGTATCTACTCAGCCTTTTGGTTGTCGGAGTATATGGAATTCTCGTGCAAAAGAGTTTATCCTGAGCATAGTCGAAGGGAACATAATGAAGCTTGCTTAATTGTTGAGGTGCAGCCGAGAATGGACGCGAAGCATCAATTATGTCGCCCATACAGGGCT
>JAZLEX010000226.1:0-4307 GCA_045615485.1 Prevotella sp. | reverse complement strand
AATGAAAAAAATAGTGGCAGAACACTCAATAGATGCCATTTATCCAGCAACCGATTTGACGATTGATGTGCTGAAGAAGTTGGAAAATGAATTGGGATGCAAGGTTATTTCATCAACGAGTGAAACCACCGATGTGTGTCTTTCCAAACGAAAGACCTATTCGTTGCTAAAAGATGTGGTAAGAACACCAAAACAATATAACATTGAGGACATAGATTCTTATCCAATCTTCGTCAAACCAGATATTGGTCATAGTGCAATCGGTGCAGAAAAGATTTCTTCACAGGTGGAATTGGAAAACAGACTTGTTGGCGATGATGACATTCTGTTGCTGGAGTATTTGCCAGGTGAGGAATATACAGTTGATTGCTTTACCGACCGAAAGGGGAATCTACAGTTCGTTGGTGCACGAGTTAGGCAACGTATAAAGTCGGGTATCAGTGTGAACACCTCGTTCGTGGAAACTCAGGCTGAATTTAGAAAATTTGCTGAAGCAATAAATGAAAAAATATGTTTCCGTGGAGCATGGTTCTATCAGGTGAAGAGGGACAAGGCAGGTGAACTTTGTCTTATGGAAGTTGCTTCTCGTTTTGGAGGTTCGTCGCTCTTGTCATGTGCATTAGGTGTAAATCTTCCTCTTCTGTCGCTGTTCGATGCATTCGACTATGATGTTGAGGTGTTGCCTAATGAATATCATGTTGAACTGGATCGTGCCTTCAGCAATAAATATAAACTGGATGTTGATTACAATACTGTATATGTTGATTACGATGACTGCCTGATACTGGAGAAACGATACGTTAATGTGGAATTGGTGCAATTCCTTTATCAGTGCATCAATAAAGGCAAGCGCTTAATCCTTCTATCAAAGCATGATGGAAACTTGGAACTTGAACTGAAACAGTTCAGGCTTGAAGGGCTCTTTGATGAAGTTATCCATATTTCGCGCAACGAGCAGAAATGTGAATATGTCACAGACGAAGACTCAATTTTTATTGATGATTCACATGCCGAACGCAAGAATATCATGATGACAAGACACATACCTGTATTTGCTCCTGATATGATAAATGTTTTATTAGATTAGTTGAAATGTACACACAGATTGATGTTAGAAAAGTGCAGCAACGTCTGCTTGAAATGGCGAAAGCAATAAAAGGAATATTGGAAAAACATAATATTCCATATTTCATTACATACGGAACGCTTTTGGGGGCAGTACGGCATAAAGGTTTTATTCCGTGGGATGATGATTTCGATTTTTATTTGTTGGATGAACATTATAAGGATGCCATGGATGTGTTGCGACGTGAGTTGCCACACGATATGTTTCTCGAAAATGAAGATTCCGAACCTTTATTCTTTCATGGTTGGGCACATGTCAAGGATTTGAATTCGGTGGCAAGTTGCGACCTTTATCCGCAGGATGGACAATATGCTCATCATGGAATAAGCGTGGATTTATATCATACGAAAAGGATTCCTGCAAATACAGAAAGGCTGTACCGTGCAGAAGAGAATCTGGCATATCAGAAACGCAAGTTAAAACATGGATTTATCAGCGATGTTGATTATAAGCAAAAAGAATCAGAACTTTTGCAGATTATTGCGAAGGAGCAAGTGAATGCGAAAAATCCAAGCGATGAAGAAATCTATGCTTTTAAGATTTTCTATGACGATAGACTGTTCGTTGATGAATTGTTCCCACTAAAGCAATATCAATTTGAAGATACCACATTCTTTGGACCAAACAAGCCAGAGGCATTGCTTAGTAGATGTTATGGTGACTTTATGAAACTACCACCAGAAGAAAAGCGTAAGCCACATTACTCTGATGTCGTCTTCAAGTAAATATGCTCCAGTTATTGTAACTACATTGTGCCGATACGAACATTTCAGTCGGTGCATAGAATCGTTGGCACGTTGTACCCATGCCAACGAAACAGATTTGTATATAGGCTTGGATTATCCATTAAAAGAATCCCATTGGCAGGGGTACAGGAAAATTGTTGATTATATACCTTCAATACAGGGTTTCAGACACGTGTATGTTCAAAAGCGTGAACAGAATTTTGGCGCTCGTAAGAACTTCTATGCTATTCGTGATTATTGCTATGAAAATGGCAATGACAGGTATATCATCACAGAAGACGACAATGAGTTTTCACCGAATTTTCTGGATTATGTTAACAAGGGACTTGACAAATATGAGGATAATCCAAATATCTATGCTATTTGTGCCTATTCGCCTCATGTTGGTCCACAATCATCTTATCTGAAAAACACATACGTCACATACGGCTATTCGGCATGGGGAGTGGGGCTTTGGAGAAAGAAAGTAATTGATTTTACTTCTTACCCACAAGAAAAAAATATTAGCCGAGTCAAACAATGGTTAAACTCTCCTGCAACTTGTATTAAAATATTTTGCCGTGAACCCAGAATATTGTACACCTTGTATCGTATGATTAACAAATCAATGCTTTATGGCGATACCTGTACAGTTACAAATTCAATACTTAACAATCTTTATTCGGTGTTTCCGACAATGAGCAAAGTCCGAAACTGGGGAAATGATGGAAGCGGCATAAACTGCGAAGCCATAGACGATTTTTATATACATCAACCAATAGATACTGCTACAACTTTTGACTTTGATGATATTGAAATCAAGGAAACTGAACTGAAGGCTTTGCGGAAACATGTGTCACTTTCATGGAAACAATGGGTGAAATTTCCTTATCAAATTGTTAAGTTTTGGCTAAAACAAGTCGTCTGACGCAAATAACTTGACACTTTTTGCATTTTATGGTATCAAATTTGACGTATTTGTCAAATTTGATGTAACTTTGCGCCTTGAAACGAATCCGATTGTGTTAAGTTATGAAAAGTAAAGATTTGATTATTACCAATATTAAGGCTGCTTTGAGTGAGAAAAACATTTCTCAAAGACAATTTGCCGACATGCTGAATAAGAATGAGGCTGTTGTCAGCCGTTGGTTATCGGGTAGGGTAGGCATTTCTGGCACAAACATCATTGCCATAAATGAAGTGCTTGGCATGGACATTACCATAGACCTAAATGCAAAAGCAGGCTTGAATCGTGCGAAAACTAAACCAGACGACGAGCCCAAGAACTATGCCATAATTCTTGCTGGCGGTGTAGGAAGCCGCGTTGGCGCTGACCGCCCCAAACAGTTTGTAGAAATCCTTGGCAAACCTGTCCTCGCTTATACCATAGAAGCTTATCAGAACCACCCCGAGATAGACGGAATAGAAGTTGTTTGCGTCAAGTCGCACGTTGATTATCTCAAGGATATGGTCAGCAAATACAATTACAATAAGGTGAAATGGATTTGCCTTGGTGGTGCTACCTTCCAAGATAGTGTATATAATGGGGTGCAGAACCTTGACGGTGAGATAAACGGTAGGGATGTCGTAATGATACATTATGGTGCTGCCCCTTTTACGTCGGCTGAGATTATTTCTGATGCCATTCGTGTCAGTAATGAGAAGGGCAATGCAGTAAGTGCCACTCCATGTTTTCAACTGATGGGCAGTTATGATGGCAATGGCATGAGCCGCAGTTGGGTTGATCGCGACAAATATGTCCAAATCGCCTGTCCGCAATGTTTTAAGTTTAATTATATCCAGCAACTTTACGAGGAAGCAATCGACAAGAACTTGCTCAGTAAGGTTGAACCTCACACCACATCGCTGATGTATCTTATGGGTAGAACTCTTCATTTGAGCTATGGCGACCAAAGCAATATCAAGATTACCACTAAGGAGGACCTTGACATGTTTGAAGGCTATGTGTTGATGAAACTGCACAAAGAGGAGAAGATTAAAGGTGAGTTCTATAAATTATATTGAGATTATTTCAGAATTATTTTTGAGCAGATTTCTTTGGTTAAAACAAGCGCATAGTAACTATGCAATTGATTTAACCAGAGGAAGATGCCAAAAAGAAGCTGAAAACATCCAACACGAAGGCTACCATGAGAATTCATATTATTTTAGAATTTATAGAACACACCTAAAGTGGAACAATAATTTTGACAGACAATACAATGATAAATTTTCTTACTCCTCCTACTTTTAAGCAAGAACTGTCAAGCGATTCAAAGCACTATAATGCACTGCGTTGGCAAGTGTTTACTGGTGCTTTCATTGCATACGCTGGATTTTATCTCGTGCGAAAGAACTTCTCAATGGCAATGCCATTCATGGAACAGTTTGGCTTTGTCAAGAGCGAGTTGGGCATTGTCCTTTCTATGAATGCGCTTGCATACGCTTTTTCGCGA
>JAZLEX010000225.1:0-4400 GCA_045615485.1 Prevotella sp. | reverse complement strand
TCATACGTCGTTTGCACAAATAATCCTTCAATAGATTCTCATCCCTCTTTCCGACTTCACGCAACATCCAGCCTACGGATTTCTGTATCAAATCATGAGAGTGAAGCAACAATATGTCGGCAATACGAATACAATCATCTAATTCTCCGTGCCGCACAAACTGCATACAACTGACCATTGCAATCCGTTGTTCCCAGATAGTCTTGCCGTTACGAGCCAAGTCGTAAAGTATCTGTCGTTCCTTATCCAATAGCCAAGTACCAAGAATTTCATAGCACGATAAATCCACCAAATCCCAATTATTTATAAATTGTGTGTGTGAAAGATAGAAATCAACACATTGCTTTTGCAAAACTTCATCCTTTCGTGCATGCTTGAAAATTTGCACAAGAATCAGCAATGCACAAAGCCGAATTTCATGATAAGGTGAAGCAATCAGCGATTCCAGGTCGTTCAGACAACAGCATTTCCAATAAGCCTTCACCACAGCTCTTGTCTGCGGCACTTTTATTCCTAAAAACTTGTCACCTTCACCATATTCACCCTTGCCAGTCTTGAAGAAACGCATCAGATTCACAGATTGTTCCTCATTTCTCAAACTCAGCATTATAGATTCTATCTCGTTACTCATAATTTGGTTATTTGCGGTTTTGCGGTTTTGCGGTTTTGCGGTTATGCGGTTATGCGGTTATGCGGTTATGCGGTTCGAACGGTTCTGAACAGTTCTAAACGGTAAAGTTCCATACGGTAATTTCCGTACAACCGTATAACCGTACAACCGTATAACCGTACAACCTTATAACCTCATAACCTCATAACCTCATAACCTATCAACTTGAGCTTGTAAAACTTGAAATTTATAATTTATAGAACTCACGTTCAAATATTTCAACGGCTGAATCAACCATTTTCAGGCATGGACGTTGGCGATAATATTCCGCAGTGCGTTGGTCGGGCTGGTCTGTTATTGCTGCATCTCTGCGAAGATTAAGCAATTCACTGCATTTGATACTCCCATTCATCTCACGGAATAGCCTCGCCAGTTCCTGAACAGAATGATAATTCTTTTGTTTGCTTTCCGTATCATTTGGATTCGTCTGTCCTGTTTCCAGTCCAACGAGCATTGCTGCCCCACACAATGCCCCACACGTTTCACGCATCCTGCCTATTCCACCGCCAAACGATGCTGACAGTTTCAATGCCTGTTCACTATCGATGCCGTATTCTTCTGCAAAAGCGCAGAATACCGATTGCGAACAGTTGTAACCTTGCAGAAACAATTCTCTTGCTTTTTCCTTATGATTTAGTTTCATATTATTCATTTTTCAAGTTAAAACGATTTATAAGCCTTTCCATGGCAGGTATTACGATACGTCCACGATAGAGTTCAAGCAAATTTTGCTCTTGCAGCCTGTTTAATGCCACTGAAACATTCAATCGTGAATCGTTCAACTCATGCGCTAACTGATTCATTTTTATTTTCAGTTCTTTTCTGCCAGACGGACGGAGACAATGCAAAACTACAAAATCAATAATTCGTTGTTCTACATCAGCCGACTGGTGCTTCCATGCTAAGGATGAAATCTTTTGTACATTTGTAGCAAACAGGTTAATAATGTTTATTCTGACGATAGGATAACGGTCTAAGAACCGAAGCACTTCCGTTTTGTCGAGCGTCACTAAACTAACGTCTGTTGCAGCAATATAATCTCGTGTGAAATACTGGTTGTGGCCAAACAGCGTTTCTGACTGAAAAATCAATGGTGCTGGCAAATCTTCAGAGAGCACATAGCCGTAATCGTCAGAACTACGGACTGCAGTTACCTTGCCTTGCAAAAGAAAATGCAGATTATTGCATTCTTCACCACTCCTGACTATGACTTTGCCACGCTCACATTTATGGAAATAAAACTTTGTTTTTTCCACCATATCTGCAAGATCCATTTTTCCTACTCCCTGAAAGACTGGAAAATCAAGAATTTTGTCGTATATTATCTGTAGAGCCATTTGGTTGTTTAGTTGTTTGGGCGTTTAGTGGTTTGGGATTCCCAATCTCCTAAACGACTAATTCCCTGTTACTATTTTCGACTTCAGCCAAGGAGAATACCACACTGCATTTTCTCCTTTTTCATCCGCGTAGATGAAATATGCCTGCAACTCTGAATGATGTTCCAGGAATTGCTTTGACTTTTCAAGTCCCATCACCATAAACGATGTTGCGTATGCATCGGCAGTGGCACAATCCTCAGCAAATACCGTCGCCGACAGCAAGGTGTGCAGCACAGGTCGGCCTGTCTTTGGGTCGATTGTATGGGCATATTTCTTTCCGTCTTTGTAATAGAAATTGCGATAATTGCCCGATGTTGCCATATTTACATTAGTAACATTCAAGACTGTCTGCAATTCCATTTTCACATTCAATGTATCATCGGTAGGCTTTGTAACTCCCACCTTCCAAGGCACTCGTGCTTCATTATTGCCTCTTGAGACTATCTCGCCACCTATTTCAACCATAAAATTATCTATCCCATGCGATGTAAGCATCTTTGCCACGACATCACTGCCATAGCCCTTGGCAATAGCACTGCAATCAAGCATTAGCCGCTTATCGGCCTTTACTATTTTATTCCCTTGAAGGCGCACTTTCTTATAACCCACAAAATGCATAATTGAATCAATGGCAGAGTCAGAATCAGTTTTGCGGTTATACGGTTTTACGGTTTTACGGTTATCGTTATCGTTTTCGTTATCGTTATCGTCAGTGTCATAGTCATAGTCAGAGTCAGAGTCAGCGTCATTCTTAAATCCAAAGCCCCAAAGATTTACCAGTGGAGCCACCGTGACATCAAAATTGCCTTCAGTTGCTTCCGATACCTTTTGGGATTTTTCAAACACATCACGGAACATTCTGGTGGTTTCCATACTTTCATTCCTGTTTATCCTTGAAACAACGGAAGTATCATTAAACATTGACAAAGCAACATCGACATCATTCAGACAAGCCAGAATCTCTTCGTCAAGCGGTTTATCGTATTGGTAGATAATATTGTAGAAAGTACCAAAGATAAAGCCTTGAGAATGCTGATAGGGTGCCTCTTTCTGATGGCGGATGATAGCAATAGAACCAACTATCAGAAACAAGAGAAATACAACCTGAAAAATCAGTCTGCCTTTGCTGTGTGTTTTTTCTTCCATAAGTCCGATGACAATTGCAATCCTACATTAAACATTGCCATAATGCGCGAATTTGTATAAGTACCATAGCCTGGAACGTACCACACCTTATCTTGTATGCCTTCCTTCGATTTCAGACGATGCTTGTAGCGCACCGACCACTCCATCCGCAACGGTCCCCAGATTCTTGTTCCAAGCGACAAGACCGCCTCAATCCAATGCATGTTAGCCTTTTCGTTTTCCACTCTGAAATCGTAAGGAGTTTGCCAGACTGGGTCGATAGACTGGCTATTGATATTTACCTTATACGATGTAAACGCATATCGCAAACCTAAAAGAATCTTATGGTCGGCATGTTTCTGCTTGCTAATGTTATAATCACATCCAAATTTGAAATATGGAGCACTCGTGTCATAGTGTACACCTGTCACGTCATCATCATGATCAGCCTTTCCCAAACCAATTTCAACGGTTGGAAAAAACTTATCCTGATAGTTGTATCTTATCCCTGCTTCATATTGACCATAGTCGGAAAACAGTTTTTCTGCCAAACCCACAAGGTCGAACCATGCTGTCAGGTCAATGGCAGCAGGCTTCAAACTATCAGGCAGTTCAGAAGCATTTTTATTGTCCTGAGCCATACAGCAACAAGTGGTCATCATGCAAAACAGCAGACTACTTAATGCTCTTAAAATAGATGTAGAAATTATCTTTCGGTACATAATTCACGGTCTTGTTGGCAATTACAATCGAATCAATTCCGTTGTGTGTGAGTTTTACGTCAGTAATCTCATGAAAATAATTGGGGTTGCAATCCACCGATTCAAAGTGCGGAGTATTAGTCTTATACACCCATACAGTGTCAAGCAGCAAAGTCTGTTTTGTTGTCTGTCTCAAGAAACACAATACATCCACATCGTTCACATAACTCATCGGCAGAGAAAAAGTCGTTGTCCTGACACTACGGTTTATCAGCACCGTATCGCCCAGTTCTGCAACCTGACGCGGAGTCCAGATATACAGCGTATCTTTCAATGTGTCTGGTTCAAGTTTAGCATTCTTCAGCACATAGTTTGTATAGACCGTATTGTTAAGCGGACAGTCAATACTGCTGCAAGCAGCCACCAAGCCGCTCAACAGCAACAATACTAAACACAACGTTTTTTGTTTTCTTTTATGCAACATGATTAATTCAATTCCGATGCAAAGATAATAAAAAGGTTTTA
>JAZLEX010000224.1:0-2888 GCA_045615485.1 Prevotella sp. | reverse complement strand
GACAATTCATCATTCCTCACCAACACTTTCATTGACTTGCAATTGCAGAGCAAATGGATTGATGCTGGCGGAAGGTTTGAATTGAAAGAATGGCCTATGCCAGGTTTCCAGGACATGTACAACGATTTCAAAGGATGGGGTATGCCAAACCTTTGGGCTAAATTCAAAACAAAAGTTGCTGATGTCACACTTGGTACTTTCTATGAACAGTTTGGCTCGGGATTTATTCTCCGTGCCTACGAAGAACGTTCTTTGGGAGTAGATAATTCAATACTTGGTGCAAGGGTTGCCGTACGTCCTTTCAATGGTGCACAGATAAAAGCCATCTGCGGAAAGCAACGTGCATATTGGGACTGGGATACTGGACTCATTTCTGGTGCTGATGCCGAATTGTCATTGGAAGAACTGATAACAAAATGGAGTGAAAATGGAACCCGTCTCACTATCGGTGGTTCCTGGATAAACAAGCGCGAAGATCCTGACGAGACAATAATGGCTGATGTTACACATAAGCTCAACTTGCCTGAATTCGTCAATGCCTTCGATGCCAGAGTCAGATTCCAAAAAAATGATTTCGCTGCCCTTGCAGAATATGCTCAAAAAGGTGCTGACCCTAACACTCTGAACAACTTTATTTATAGCAAGGGTACTGCGGCAATGTTGTCACTCAGCTATACTCATACAGGATTGTCGCTTTTGGCACAGGTAAAACGCTCCGAAAACATGGGATTCAGGAACAAACGCAACATGCCTACATTATGTTCAGCATACTATATCAACCACATGCCTGCATTTACGCTCGACCACACTTATACTTTAGCTGCCTTGTATCCTTATGTCACCCAACCTGAAGGTGAATGGGCATATCAGGGAGCCTTCGGATATAATTTCAAGCGCAAGACTGCCCTGGGAGGAAGATATGGTATGAAACTGAAACTCAATTACTCATTGGTAAAAGGTTTGGAAAACAACAATATCGATGGCGAGTCAGGAACTGAAGGACTCAAAAATAGTTTCTTCAAGAATGGTGACATTTACTACCAGGATTTAAACCTGCAAATTGACAAACGCTTCACAAAGCAGTTTGAGGGGCACTTTATGTATATGTACCAGCAGTTCAATAAGACTGTACTTCGCGGAGAAGGCGGTAACATCTACAGCAATATTTTCATTGGTGATGGTAAATGGACTATAAACGACAGGTTTACTCTTCGTGCCGAAGCTCAGTACCTTCTGACGGAACATGAAAGTGGTGACTGGGGCTGCGGACTTGTTGAATTATCGGTTGCACCTTATTTCATGTTTAGTGTGTCCGACCAGATTGGACGCACCGAACCAGAGAATGGTGTCTATGGGGAAAAAGCACATTATTATAATGCCACCGTTACCTTCGACTATAAGGCTCATCGGATTATGGTTGGCTATGGCCGCACACGTGCAGGCTATAACTGCACAGGTGGTGTTTGCCGCTTCGTCCCTGCCAGCAAAGGAATCACAATCAATTACAACTATAATTTCTAAAAAGACTGCACTTTCAAAAAAATAGAATGGCTATAGTTATCTATAGATTTCTATAGTTATCTATAGCATCTATAGAAATCTATAAAAAAATCGCATTTTAAGGATAAATAAACCATGAAACAAATATTCGCTATACTTATTCCATCATTCTTTATTTTGACATTCCTTTTTTCATGTTCAAATATTGCTGAAAATGAACGGCTAATCTATGTTGAGCCTGCCAAACCCATCGAACCAGTGGAACCTGATCAGGTTCAACGTAATGTCTTGATTGAAGATTTCACAGGTCAGCGTTGCATAAACTGTCCTAAGGCAACTGAGGCCATCGAACAGATAAAAGAAACATATGGTGACAACGTCATATCTGTGGCTATTCACTCTGGTCCGCAGGGAGTTGACCAGGATGTAAACTTTAAGGGGGTTACTTATCAGGCTTTAGCAAACAGTACAGGTAATGAATACTGGAATAAATGGTTCACCAGTGGAACTGGTCAGCCTATAGCAAAAATCAACAGAGGAGAACCTTCCAACGCCTACAACAACTGGAGTGTAGAAGTGGCACAGGCTATTCAGTCAAGCACAGACGTGCAGATTTCTGCCTATACAGAATACAATTCCGACACACGCCAACTGACGGTATATACCTCTCTGATTGGCAAAGCCAATAACTCTGCAAAACTACAGATTATCCTCACTGAGGACAGCATACAGTCGTTTCAGATGATGCCTAATGGAACAAACAATCTCGATTACATCCACAATCATGTGTTCCGCGATGTGGTAAATGGAACATGGGGCGAAGATGTTACATTTAGTGAAGGCATAATAGAAAAACAGCACACCTACTCTATTCCAGAAAAATACATTCCTGAAAATATGAATGTGGTGATATTCATCTATAATTCAAACGGCGTTGAACAAGTTATATCCGTACCAGTCATATCAAGTAATATCAATTAAATAATTATGAAAAAAATTTTTACTTTCTTAGCAGCATTGATGGTCACTGCCTACATCTCTGCTAACGACACATTCCAGTTCTGTTACCAAGACGGTACAGTAATTCCTTCAGGCAGTACAATCACAGCCGACCAGGTTGAAGAAGACCCATTCTTCGGTGACAAGATGATTCTGTCAGGCATCTATGTAAAAAACGCAAGTGAAGACTATGCCAACGTAAATCTCACTTACACAATTAACAGCATTCCAAATGGCACACTCCAAGTATGCTTCCCAGAGAATTGCTACACCAAGGACAAACCTGGTACTTATGACAATGGCACTGGCGAACTCGCTCCAGGAGAAATCAGGTCTATGCAAACCGAATGGCTACCAACTGCCGATGGAATCTGTAGCGCAACTTTCAC
>JAZLEX010000223.1:0-14119 GCA_045615485.1 Prevotella sp. | reverse complement strand
TACGCTCATAGGTTGTACGGTTATACGGTTAAAATAGATAATTAAATTCAATAGTTCCATAGGATGATTACCGTAAAACCGCAAAACCGTAAAACCGCAAAACCGATAAGTGAGCAAGTTAGAAACTTGCGAAACTTGAATAGTTTTATATGTGTCGTTAATAACCCAAATTTAATTTTCCATATATACTTTTTATTTTAAAATAAAATTTTTCATATGTGAGTTCTTTTGCAAAACATTTTTGGGCATTTTCTCCTATACTATCTTTACATTCTTTTGCGCAACATATAGCATTAACTAAATCATCTACACTGCAAGGATTGATAAGTAAACCTGTTTCTCCGTTTGTAATATATTCTGGTTGAGCACCATTATTTGTTGTAATTACTAATTTCCCTTCACACATATATTCCATACATGATAGTAGGCAGGCTTCTTTAACTATACTAGGAAGAATCCCTATATCTGCTTGTGCAATATATGGTACTACATTATCTTTAAAACCCAGAAACGACACATGGTTTGTTATTCCACATTTATCAATTTGATCTTGTATTTTCTTTTTAAAACTTACATCACCAGTTCCTATAATAAATAGATGATATTGTATATCTTTCAACATTGAAACAGCTTCAACAAGTATGGATAATCCTTTTTCTTCTGCTACTCTACCATGATACATCAAGACGAGTGTATCGGCAGACAATTTCTTTCTGATATTGTCTTGTTTAAATAACTTTTGAGGTCTTATGCTATTATGTACAACACATATTTTCTTATTATCAATAATCGGATGGCTGGCGAGGAACTCGTTACGTGCAAGTTCCGAAACGAAAATTATCTTATCAATGCGAGAATATAGCCAAGTATATAATATAGACGTCTTGGCTTGACGAACTAAATGTCGTGTTATAATTATCTTTATATTGCGAGGCAATATTTTCGTCACTAATGCAACCTTTAGGGCATCATTGAAATTGTGGACATGAATGATACAATTATTATATTTTATTAGGCATAAGAATGATAATTTATGTATGGGTATGCCAAGTTTGCTCACCTTCTCTACAATAGCCTTGATTGGTCGTACGAAGATTTCAACTTCGTATCCATCATTTATTAGGCTATCACATAAGTCATAAACATATTGTTCTCCGCCACCCCAAACTTTATTAGATATAATATGACAAATTTTCATTTTTTATTATTATTGATGCTCATAAATTCACGTGTGTCCTTGTATTCACGATAAGGTAAATTGTAATTCAGATAATAAAAATTATGTTGACGTTGATGCGACTTTTTTGGAATGGTCATATAATTACCATATTTATGAGTAAGATATTTGTATCCAGCAATGTTCAATATTAGGGAAGTCAGATTTTCCGTACAGAATTCATCTGCTATTGATTGTAACAGCATATTACATGTCTTGGGATGAATACTCTTGAATGTGTCGGAAACGTAAATAAAGAAAGGTATATTTGTTCCACATTGTAGTGACTTGCCATTTGATTTTTTTGCATGTCCATAATACCTGTCTGAAGAATCAAAGAGGTCAAGACCGTGGTCGGATAAGTATATTACGACAGCATCCTGCTTACTGTACTCATTCATTATTCTCGATATGACATAGTCGTTGTATAGGCACGCATTATCATAATCGGAGAGGATTTTTCGTTGGTTTTCAGCTTTATCTGCGTAATCTTCTGGTTTGAATCTTGCAAATTGAGCGGGGTATCTTTTTGAGAATTCCACATGCTGTCCCATTAGATTGTACACTACGAATTCTTTTCCGCGTGCATTTTTATGCAATCCAACAAGATTGCCATCGAGTCGTGATGGATTATTGTTAAAAGCATATTCACCACAAAGATGTGCAAAACTTGATGCCGTACAATCATATAACCCCACTTCTTCTTGATTCGAAAACCATGATGTATGATAGCCAACTGATTTCATTAGCGAGATGATTGTAGGGTATTGATACCACTGTCGTTCGTCATCACCAGTTTGCATGGTGTTCAGAATATATTTAAAGGCTCGCACAGTAAATACCGCTGGTGATTTGACGTTGGTAAATACAAATAACGAACTATTGCGTTTCAACTTTTCAAGGAGAGGGTTGGTTTGTTTGTTGTAGCCATACAGTGAACTATGACTTTTTGCATGTGATTCACCGATTATTACCACGATTTTGCACGGATGGTCTTTCCGCATTTCCTTCAACTGGTAATCATCATGCTCATACATCTTTAGATTTACGCATATATTGTCGAAAGGAATGTTCCACACACCAGCTTCTGCTACAATATTCAATGTTCTTGCTGGGCAGAAGATGAACACTATGGCACAATAGAGTGTCGCCATCAGGTGGAAGTCTGTTGCTTTATTGCTGAGATGAATGTGATATTTGTAGTAAGCAAACAGATGAAAGAGCAATAATGCAGCCAGCAAGAGTAAACAAAGGCATATTGTCCATAATGGGAAAAAAGAAGTTACAAATTCAGTAATCTCTCTTAAATTTGTCTGTGACAGAATTGAAATTATATCGTTGTCTAATGCTCTATCAAACTCAATTCTACAGAATAGTGCAATAACTGTGTATGTAAATAAAATACAGAGGATAATAGGCTTCAGAATTCGTCCCAATATCCATGTACTTGATGTGATGAAAAGCAAAATATACGAAACCAAATAATAAAAAATAGTAATCAAGAACAATTCAATCCAATTTTCTCTGATATATGAAATTATAGGATTGATGCTTGACAGGATAAAGATAAGCCAAAAAAACAAAGGATCTTTGGTTAGGGGTGTTCTAAATACGTTTGCTATTTTCTGGAAGTCTATTTTCCTTTGGCTCATATTTGGTTTACTTTCAAGTAGTGTGTAAGCCTTAACCTGCATTATTCATACTTCTTCCTGCTGCAAGGGCTAACTAACAGCACCTCATCTTGGTACTCGCTCTTCCTCTTTGAAGGTAGGATTCACTACATTCTGCATCGTCATCACTGCGCTCAAGCTGATGCACTGCCATTTAACCCTTTCGCCACGAAAGAGTATGAATAATGCAGGTTAACCACTTGAACCATTTTACGACCATTTCGCCATTTTTGAATGCTGTCCCTATTTCAGTCCTCTGCCTTTTAGGAATGCTGTATTGTCTGGTTCGCGACCTGCGAATTGTCTGAAGAGAACGTCAGGTTCTTCACTTCCGCCTTTCTCAAGGAATGTTTCCTTGAACTTCTTAGCCAATTCAACGTTGATGACATTGCCACTCTGCTCGAAAATTGAGAAAGCGTCTTTATCGAGTACCTCTGCCCAGAGATAACTATAATAACCTGCACAATAATCGCTTGAGAAGATATGGTTGAAATAAGTAGTGCGATAACGTGGAACGATTTCACTGATAAGTCCCATTTCCTTGCATACCTTTTCTTCGAACTGGTCAATGTCAATGCCTTCGATGCTTTCCAGTTCGTGCCATTTCATATCAAGAATAGATGCAGCACAAAGTTCTGTTGTAGTGAATCCCTGATTGAAAAGCAGTGAGTTATTGATTTTTTCCACGAGTTCGGCTGGGATAGACTCACCCTTTTCATTGACAGCATACTGCTTGAGGAATTCTGGTTGGAAAGCCCAATTCTCGTTGAACTGTGAGAATGTCTCAACGAAGTCGCGCTTAACATTCGTACCGCTCACACTCTTGTAAGTACACTTTGTGAGGAGTCCATGGAGTGCATGACCAAATTCATGGAATACGGTCTGAACCTCATCAACTGTGAGGAATTCCTGAAGGTTAGCCACATTAACAATGATTGGTCGCACTTCATTACCATTAGCATCGACATACTGTTCACGGATTCCATTCATCCATGCACCACCTCTCTTACTGTTGCGAGGCAGATAATCAGTTGTAAAGATTCCGAGCAGGGAACCATCGTCTGCAGTAACCTTGTATGTGGTGACTACATCCTTATTGTAAGCAGGTACCCCATCAAGCCTCTCCATATTGACTCCATAGAGAGTCTTTGCTGCCAGGAAGATTCCATTCACTACATTTTCCAGTTTGAAGTAAGGCTTGGTGAGTTTCTCATCAAGATCATATTTGAGTTTGCGGACTTTTTCGGCATAGTACCACCAATCCCAAGGCTGAATCTTTGTTCCTGGCTCCAGTTTGCCTGTTGCTATATCCTCGTCCATTATTTTCTGCATTTCCACCACTTCTTCGTTGGCTTTCTTGACTGATGCTTGCATGATACCATCGAGGAAAGTATCTACTGTCTCAGGATTATGAGCCATCTTGTCGTTCAGACGATATTCTGCAAAGTTCTTATAGCCAAGCAAATGAGCCTTCTGGATGCGTAGTCCCATTACGTCTATGATGAGTTGTCGGTTGTCGTTCTCATTGCCATTGTGTCCTCTCATGGTGTAAGCCTTGAACATCTTTTCACGCAGAGCACGGTCTTCGGTGGTAGTCATGGCATTAGGATAGTCAGACACACTGATACCGAACTCACTCTTGAAGGCGTTGCTTTCGTTCAGTATGTTTTTGCCAATCTTCTGAACCTTTGTGGCAAGGTCAACATTTATCTTGCTGATTTCTTTCTGCTTATCTTCAGGGAGGTTGATACCATTATTCAAGAACTGATCATAATGACCTTTCAGCACCATCTGCTGTTCGCGAGTGAGTTTGCTCTGGTCACCATTATAGATAGCCTCAACACGCTTGAAAAGTTCCTTATTGAAATAAATCTTATCATAATGTTCCGACTCCATCGGAGTAATAATCTGCATGATGGAATCAAGTTCATCAGTCACATCAGTCTCATTGATGTTGTAGATAACACCATTAACTTTACTGAGGATACTTCCAGAAAGTTCCAGAGGAGCAATAGTGTTGTCGAAAGTAGGTGCGTCTTTGCACGAAGTGATAGCTTCAATCTCAGCTACTTGCTGTTTGATGCCTTCTTCAACTGCTGGCACAAAGTCTTCAGTAGTAATCTCGTCGAACGGAGGAATACCGTAAGGAGTCTCCCACTCTGTAAGGAATGGATTAGTTCTTGTACACGATGTAACAATCATTGCTGCTACGATTAGAATTAAATTTTTCATATAAATATTGGTTTTTAGTTCCGGATTTTCCGGATTTTCTGGATTTTCCGAATTTAATAATTAGTTATCTTTATCAGCCATGAATGCTTCAACATCATCTGGATGGTAAGGAATAATCTTTTCGCCAAGCATACGGCAACCTGTTTCGGTTATCAGAATATCATCCTCTAACCTTATGCCACCAAAGTCCCTGTATTGTTCAATCTTGTCATAGCACAAGAAGTCGGTATGTTTTCCTTCAGCCTTCCACTTGTCAATAAGTGCTGGAATGAAATATATTCCAGGCTCATCACTAAGCACAAATCCTGGTTGCACTCTGCGACCACAACGCAAACTGCTGGTACCGAACTGTGTTGATGGTCTCACCTCATCATCGAAGCCCACATAAATCTGCCCCAATCCTTCCATGTCGTGACAGTCCATTCCCATCATGTGACCAAGACCATGCTGGAGGAACATTGCATGTGCCCCTGCCTGCACTGCTGCCTCAGTATCACCTTTCATCAGTCCAAGTTCCTTAAGCCTATCGGTCATCAGTCGGCATACGTCAAGGTGCATATCAAGCCATTTCATGCCTGGACGGGCTTTTTCTATGACCAAATCATGACAAGCCTCAACAATGGAATAGATATCACGTTGCTTCTGAGTGAATTTGCCACTTATAGGAGTAACACGGGTATTATCGGAACAATAGTTGTTCACCGTCTCTGCTCCAGCATCGCAAAGCAATAGTCGGCCTGCTTCCAATGGAGCGAGCGATGGACTGCCATGGAAAATCTCTCCGTGCATGCTGACGATGGAACGGAAAGAAACCATTGCTCCACGTCCAACAGCAATTCCTTCCATGATACCTTCCAATTCCTTTTCCGTGACACCTGGACGCACAGCCTTCATCACTGACGTATGCATATCATAACTTATAGCCATAGCACGTTCAATCTCTGCAATTTCCTCTGCGGACTTTACTGAACGCATATCTACAACAGCCTTTATCAAGTCCAGACTTGCATTTTCTCTTGTCTTCAAAGGATGAATACCGAGCAAATCGCCTATCATAATCATAGTATCAAATCTGCATGGTGGCAGATAGTGAACCTTGCTTGCACCAGCAACAAGGTCGTTCAGTTTGCTCAATGGAGCAGAGTATGCCACTCCAACTTCTTCTGCCAAATCTTGGATAGAAGGAACGAAACCTGTCCAGATAATATCGTCAATATCGACATCGTCACCCAAGAGATACTCTTTGTTGTTGTCAATATCGATGACTCCAATCAGTCCTTCCTGATTGTGTCCGAAGTAATACAAGAAACTACTATCCTGACGGAAAGTATAAGCATTTGAAAGATAGTTTGCAGGAGCATTGTTATTGCCAAAAAACAATAGCATACCATTGCCTACTTTTTTCTTCAGTTCCTCTCTACGGAGGATGTAAGTTTGTTTGTCAAAAAATATCATAATTAATTACGGTTTTACGGTTATTTAAGAATCATTGATGCTATTGCGGTAATATCGTTTACATTGACCATGCCATCACTATTTGCATCTGCCGCATCAACGTAATATTTCTCTTGCGGTATTCCTAATATACCATTAGCAACAGTCGTTATATCGTTCACATTGACAAAGTTGTCGCCATTGGCATCACCTTTTTCAAATGGCTTGTAACGCACAATCTGAATTGTCTTGTAATCATAATAATAATTGTCTTTCTTGAAACGGCAGATGAAATTGACAGTCGTCAGCGGATAGGTTGCATCATCTGTAAGATTAACCTGCACCTTGCCGTCATGGTTTATGATTTCAGGATGGTCACTATACCAAGTCAGTTCTGCACCATAGTAAGTAGCAGGCGTTTTTCCCAGATCCAAATCATCAGTCAGTCTGCCACTCTTCACTGGCAGATTTGACTTTAGTTTCTGATAGTTGTAATCCACAGCCATATTGCCGTCGGCATTTATACCCCATACTGCCACTCCCTGTGCATTATGAGCCATGAAACATACAGCCTCCATATTTGTACCGCTCACATGTTGCGGAAGTATAACGCCATTATATGTTGTACTGCCCAATTTTATCTGAATGTAAGATTTCTTGGCAGTTATTTTCCATGTGCCAGAATAATCGCCCGTTATGCTGCCGTTTTCGTGCAGATAGATGGTCTTTTCTGTTTGAAAAGCCTTATTGGCGAAGTCTATTCTATAAGGATGCATCACAATCCTGTAAGTACCAACAATATCGTATGTTGAACAGATCTGCCGCGACTCTATGCTGTCCTGATTATATTTTCCATCTGTATATTCGTAAGGCGAAGCCACCAGCCATCCTGTAGCATTCTGGTACATCTGATGCACTCTCACCTGGTGTCCCTCGCCACCGTTTGCAAAACGGGTGTGATACACGATGAAGGCTTTTCCGTCATCATCCACCATTACCGAGTTGTGCCCTTGAGCCAATTCTGCATCATTCATATTGTCAAGTCGGTAGGAACCAAACAGGCGATTACCTGAATTAGAGGTAGCCGATGGACCGTAGTTCATCATGTAGGAACTGTAAACCGCATTGTTTCCTTTGGAATCCACGTATGCTCCATTTGGTGTAGCACAACGGAAATAGCGCATCTCATAGCCCTTGTTCGACTCCAGTCCGCCATACGACATAAACAGATAATAATAATTGCCAATCTTTCTTATGTACGACCCTTCACCAGAAACATAATATCCTCCAGCAATCTTCTTTCCGAAATATGGATCTGTGGTGATGCCGTCGCCACTACCCTGGAGTGTATATTTCACCGTATAGTCGCGCAGTCCATTGTTCTTGTCGAGTTTAAGGATAAAGATTCCCCCACTCCAACTGCCATACGACATCCACAGTTCGCCCGAATCGTCGAAAAACACGCATGGGTCGATGCAGTTAGGATAGCGCCTGCCCCAATTGCCACCTACGAGATAGCGTGAAGGCAGCGCAGTTATGTCCTGTAATCCTGGCACCAGTTTTATGTCGGTCTGCTTCCATGTCTGGTTTGCCAAATCTGTCCATTGGAAGCCAGAAAACACCACAGGTCCCTGATAGGTATAAGGTCCGCCCACCTTATCGGCGGTAAGCATCACAATAACGCTCCGCCAGTTGTCACCGTTCAGACTCATATACATACACCATTTCCTCATGTTTGGATTCCAGATAATATCAGGAGCCCACTGGTTGCCGCTGACATTTGGATTCGATTCAGTATAACGCCATTGTTCACCATCGTATGTACCGAAATCAACTTCCACAACCTCAGAGCCTTGCAGGATTTTCACCTTTTTCACAGCATTCACTCTATAAGGAGACGATGATGAAAAACTCCAGTTAGCCCTTGACCAGTCCTTGATGTTCACCGACTTGCCCCCAGCAAGATGAGAACCATAGACATAATAGGTTTTTTGTGAGCCTGTATTATCAATCACAATTGATGGATCGTGGACGGAAACATGCGAAATTGCCTGTGACTTATATTGCTTGCCAATCAACGAACCCTCTATAGCAATCAGCGAATCCTTACTCTGCGCCATTGACAATAATGCAACAGTCTGCAGCAAACAAATACAGAAAATTCTATTCATTTCAGAAAGTATTACGGCGCAAATATACGAAAAAACTTTGTTTTTTTAATTCATTATTCACAATTCACAATCACAATTATGATTTTTTAATATTTGATAAAAAATCTTAAAAACTCTCAATCTTGACCCCGAAACTCTATATTCTTTTATTATCTTTGTGGTCGGATTTTAAATGGCTATGCAAAACCGTTAATCCATAACCAACCGCTTATGAAATATATTGAAGTTTGTTTTCCGAAGAATGAGATTCTGCCATACGTATTAGGGGAATTGGGGTATGAGTCGTTTATCGAAGATGGCGACAAGCTGTTAGCATATATTCAGGAAAAGGATTTCAGCGAGGAAGCTCTGCATAATTTGGATTTTGAATACGCAAGGATTTTTACTTGGAAACTTGCAGAAGATAAGGACTGGAACGAGGAATGGGAAAGTCAGGGCTTTGAACCTATTGTTATAAATAAGAATCTGATTATCCATGATTTGATTCATCTTTTAGATGGTTGCACGAATTATAAATATAATATTGTAATTGATGCACATTTAGCATTCGGTACTGGCACGCATGATACGACGCAAATGATGGTGGAGCAAATACTGCATTATGCTCCACAAATCAGGCAAACTGGTTGCCGTGTGCTTGACTGTGGCTGTGGCACTGGTATCCTGTCGATTGTCGCTGCCAAATTTGGGGCTTCAGAGGTTGTTGGATATGACATTGATGAGTGGAGTGTGAAGAATAGCATTCATAATGCCAGACTGAACAATGTTGACAACTGCCGCTTTGTACAAGGCAATGCCAGCGTGCTCGGCAGAGAGATTTGCGGTGGATTTGACATCATACTTGCAAATATTAACAGGAACATTCTGGTTTCGGATGTTGTGATGTTTCGCAAGATGATGAATGCTGGTTGTTTATTGTTTGTCAGTGGTTTCTACTGTAGTGATGAGGAGATAATAACAAGAGAATTTGGCAAACATAATCTCATGCTGACGGGACAGAAATTGTGTAGCAACAACTGGCAATCTTTGGCATTTAGGGAAAAACCTCTTACAAAATAGGGATTTCCTACATGATATTATATGAAAAATTACTACCTTTGCACCGAAAAAAAACGATAACGATAACGATAACGATATGAAAAAATTAGGGTTTTCTGCTTTATTGCTGCTGTCAATGACATTGACTATGATGGCTCAAGATGATGACATGTATTTCACCAAGAAAATGATGAAGTCGGAAAAGAAACCTATTATTGTTGATAATTCGGGTGGTGCTTCGACAAAATCTGGCTCCGACATTATTTATCTGAATAATGGTAGTCATCAGGGGTTGGATATTGACGTGGATGCTTACAATCGTAGGGGGAAATTATACAAGGATTCCTACACGGCTGACTCTATATCGAACGACACTGTATATATTACTCGCCGTATAGAATTTATCGACAACGGATGGTATGACCCTTGGTATTGGCGTCCTTGGTGTTATGACCCTTGGTATGATCCTTGGTACGACCCTTGGTTCTATCCTGGATGGAGATATTTTTTGAGTTGGAGAACATGGTATGGTCCAAGTTGGTATGGATATTGGGAACCAGCATGGTATCGCCCAGCAAGAATAGTGGGATATGTACCTTACTATACCGCTAACCATTACACAAAAGGTCGTTCACTCAGTACATACGGACGCAGTGCAGGACGTTCGGTCAGTTCTTATGGCACACGTTCCACAACCAGCAGCAACCGTAGAGCCAGCAATTACAATTCACGGAGCATAGAAGACTTCGGTTCACGCAGCAGTGGTTTTTCAAACAGTTCACGCAGCGGTGGATTTTCAAACAGTTCACGCAGCGGTGGATTCTTTGGTGGAGGAGGCGGTGGCTCACGCAGCGGTGGCGGTGGGTTCCGTAGTGGAGGCAGAAGATAATAATAATAACACTAACAATGACTCTGACACTGACACTGACACTGACACTGACACTGACTCAAAGTCTCCCTAAGGGAGATTTAGAGGGTCTTCTTTCTGACACTGACTATGACTCTGACCCACAACGATAACCCATAACCCATAACCTATAACCTATAACCTATAACCCATAACCAAAATAATAATTTAAATATGAAAAAAATTGGATTTTTAGTAGGGATTATGTTTGCATTCGGATTGCAGACATTTGCACAGGAAACATACGAGATTGCAACAATAGAACAATCAGAACTGACTGGTACGGCACGTCACATCGGTATGGGTGGTGCTATGGAAGCTCTTGGTGCCGATATATCTACAATCAGCACTAACCCTGCAGGAATAGGACTGTTCAGAAAGTCACAGGTTCTGGCTTCATTAGGTGTTGTGTCAATGGCAGATGCATCAAAAACCTTTGATGTCAGTCCAACACGTTTCAGTTTCGATCAGGCAGGATTTGTGTATTCCACAAATACAAGCGACAGTAGAACATCGTTTATAAACTTTGCTTTCAACTATTCAAAGTCGCGCAATTTCTCACAGATTCTCAGTGCGGCTAATTCATTGATTGATGCTTCGCAGAATAAGCAGACAGTGAACAAGTTCAAGGAAGAAATCATATCTTCTGACAACGATCCTACATATAATCAGGTGGATTATCTTTATTTCAATAATCTGATGAATGATTTTGGTGATACTTGCTACAATGCAATCGCATACGATATGGAGCGTGGCACAAAGGGTTATATAAGCAATTTTGATTTTAATTTAGCCTTCAACTATAACAACCGCTTGTTTGCAGGTTTTACAGTAGGAATTAAAGATGTGCGCTACCATGCTCAGTCGTGCTATGGAGAAGTGTTTTCAGATGCTCCAATATCTGCCCTTAAAATTATTGACGACCGACGCATAACTGGTACTGGCGTTGACTTTAAGGCTGGAATTATTTTCCGTCCAATAGAATCTTCACCATTCCGTATCGGTCTGTCGGTTTCAACTCCTACCTTCTATAGTTTGCGTTCATCAAACATTACCAGCATAGACTATGCGGGATTTAGTTCCTCCAAGGCATACGCAAGTATAAATGAGTCTTACCGCTACAAGTTCAATACCCCATGGAAATTCTCGCTGAGTGCTGGACATACATTCGGACAGATGCTGGCTGCAGGTGTAAGCTGGGAATATATACATTTCCCTGCAACAAGTCCAAGAATTGACAATGGTGACTATATTGACAGTTGGGGATATTCTTACGGTTCGAGCTATCGGGATAATGCAATGAAGTATAATGTGGAACAATCATTGAAAGCCTCTCATACAGTCAAAGCTGGATTGGAACTGAAACCTGTCAGCAGTCTGGCTGTGCGTTTGGGATTCAACTATGTGTCGCCAATGTATAAGGAAGATGGATATCGTGACCCAAGCGTTGCTTCATGGGGCAATGGATACTCTTCACAGACTGATTTTACTAATTGGAAAGCTACTTATCGCATAACAGCAGGCTTAGGATACAGCATGAAGCATTTCTTTGCCGATGTGGCATATCAATATAGTAGCCAAAAAGGTGATTTCTATCCTTTCACTTCTTTCATAAGCAGTTACAGTGAACAACTTGATAATATTCCAACTATTACAGAAGTAAAAAACAATCGTCATCAGGCGATACTGACATTGGGGTATAAGTTTTGATTTTTTTAATGCGAATAGATATTATTACCGTATTGCCCGAATTGCTTGAAGGATTTATGAAAGAATCCATTCTCGGCAGGGCACAAGAAAAGAAGATTGTGGATATTCAAATTCACAACCTTCGCGATTATTCCAACGATAAGTGGAAACGTGTTGATGATTATCCTTTTGGCGGCTTTGCTGGTATGGTGCTGCAATGTGAGCCTATCGATAATGCTATTTCTGCATTGAAAGCCGAACGCCACTATGATGAAGTGATTTATGTTACTCCCGATGGCGAACAGTTCAATCAGCCAATGGCAAACTCTCTGTCCATGTATGATAATATTATTATACTATGTGGGCATTATAAAGGTATTGACCAACGCATACGCGACCATCTTATCACTAAGGAGATTACTATTGGTGATTATGTACTTACTGGAGGTGAACTGGCTGCAGCGGTGATAACCGATGCTGTGGTACGGCTACTGCCTGGCAGTATTGGGGACGATTCAAGTGCTCTTTCGGACTGCTTTCAGGACAATCTGCTCGCAGCACCAATTTATACACGTCCAGCTGACTATAAAGGATGGAAAGTGCCAGAGATTCTTCTTTCTGGACACGAGGCAAAAATTAAAGAATGGGAAATAGAGGAGTCGCTCCGCCGTACACAAGAACTCCGACCCGACCTATTATGAGGTTACAAGGTCATGAGGACCCAAAAACCTAATACTACTCCACTATTTTTTCTACATCTTCTATTGAAATGGTCGTCAGAATACTGCCTAATGAGGCGAGTTGGACTTTGGCATATTTTCTGCTATTGATCTCGACAAGTTCGCACTCTGCACCAACTAAAGGACCTTTGATTATCCTTACCTTATCGCCACGCTTCATGTGCTCCTGATGAAATTCTACAGCCTCATTGCTTTTTGTAACGAATTTTATAAAAACATTCATTTGCCCATCTGGAATAATAACAGGGCGCCCCACCCCATTTGCCATATAAGCATAAAGCCCGTAGATATCTGAAAGTAATGATACTCGGCGTGATGGTGTTGTACGGATAAACATTCGTCCTGGGAGTATTAGCGAATTCTTTATCACAATCCTATCCGTTCGTTTTTTTCTGACTTTCTTCACGGCAAAGAAATGCTCAATCCCTAAGTCTGCCAGGGATTGAGCAACTTTCGCGTCTTGACAGGATTTAACGAATCCTACGTACCAGTGTAGTTGCTGTTCCAAAACTTTCTTGTTGCTTAGAACTTATTTACATATTCTTCCACAATACCTTCAAGCTGCTGCTTGTCTTTGAAATATTGATATGCCGACAATTTAAGGTCAACACAAGCTTCCTCATCACATACAATGTTTCCATGAGGATGAAGCTGCAAAGCACTTGCTGTCCACATGTGGTTTACTCCATAGTCAACTATGTGATGTAACGCACGCGATTTCTGTGCTCCATTACATACAATGACAACCTCTTTTGCAGCCATAACAGTACCAACACCAACTGTCAAAGCCTGCTTTGGCACTTTGGTGATATCATTGTCGAAGAAACGGCTGTTTGCCTGAATGGTATTTGTTGTCAGCGTCTTGATACGAGTCTTACTTCCGAGAGAACTGCCTGGTTCGTTGAAGGCAATATGTCCGTCAGGTCCGATTCCACCCATAAAGAGGTCAATACCACCAGCTGCTTCAATTGATTTTTCATAATCGTCGCATTCCTTTTGCAAATCAGGAGCGTTGCCATTCA
>JAZLEX010000222.1:0-3495 GCA_045615485.1 Prevotella sp. | reverse complement strand
AAAGTGGAAGGAATCAACAACAAGATAAAGGTGATGAAACGGAATGCCTATGGATTCCGAGATGAACGATATTTCACTCTCAGACTTTACGCCTTACACGATTGTCGCATCACTCGAAATGTCGGATGAACCATAAAAATCCCCAGTTCAGTTACTTCCATTGGCAATAATGCATTTGCACAGAATGATGACTTGACGAGCATTACAATCCCCCAATCAGTCACTTCGATAGATGGAAATGTCCTTTGGGGCTGCGACGGCTTGGCAAGCATAAAAGTTGAAAGTGGAAACCCCGTCTATGATTCACGAAATAATTGCAATGCCATCATTGAGACAAAGTCTAACACCTTGATTAGCGGATGTAAGAATACAACAATTCCTAATTCGGTAACTGTAATTGGCAGTGAAGCATTTTATGCCTTAAGTAGTTTAAAAACTATAAAAATACCAAATTCAGTCACCGAAATAGGTTCTGTTGCTTTCTGGTATTGTGATAATTTAACAAATGTAACGATTCCCAATTCAGTTACAACCATTGGTGATTTTGCCTTTGAGTATTGTAAAAGTCTGACAAGTATAACGATTCCAAGTTCTGTCACATCCATTGGCTCCTATGCTTTTGAAAATTGTACCAGCCTGAAAAGCGTAACGGTATCCAATAGTTTCATCTCTTTGGGTAGAGATCTATTTGACGGATGCACGGCATTGAAAAACGTGTATATTCATATCGTGGACTTTGCAAATAGCAACCTGATATGCAAGTACTTTAATACTGATGTGACGTATACATACTATTATCAAAATCAGGAGATCTCTGGCAGTTTTGCTATTCCAGAAGGAACAAAACGTATTGGCAGTTATTTGTTCTATAATTGCCACCGCCTCACATCCGTCAGCATTCCAAACAGTGTGACGAACATTGGTTCCTATGCTTTCTATGATTGCAGGAGCTTAAAATCAGTCGAAGTATTCTGGAATAAGCCACTGTCAATCAACGAGAATACATTTAACAATTATCAATCTGCTACTCTTTATGTTCCCATGTTCACACAGCCTCTGTATAAGAGTGACAACGTTTGGAAGAATTTTTATCAAATAACATCCAGGACAAAAATTGATACGCAGGTTTCTGTTCAGCAAACGGATAATACCATCTTCTCCGTAACACTAAAGGTCAGCAACACCAGTGACCAATCCATTTCATTTGAAGAAATGGGCATAAAGTATGAAGACACCTACTACAAGGCAAACGCAGATGGAATTGTCGTGATAAATAATTTGAATCCAAATACGAGTTATAAGGTCTATGGCTACCTGAAATACGATGGAGAGTATTATATCGCAGAATCCGCATTCAAATGCCAAACAAAAACCGTTAAATCTCAGATTTCCATACAGCAAGAGAAAAGGACTCAAACAACCCTGACACTGAAAGTTACAGACATTAGCGACAAGTCCATTGTGTTCCAAGAATTTGGCGTGTATTATGGCGACACATATTATAAGCCAAATGCGGATGGAATAGTCATACTGCAATATTTGAGGCCTAATTCAACACATGATGTATATGGTTACGTGAAATATGGCGGAGAGTATTATTCTGACGATGAGGTTAGTTTTGACACCCAATCCTTAAATCCACAGATATCAATCAGTGACCTCAAGGCGAATGGTGCACAGATTAAAGGCTCGTATGCCAAGGGTGATGCACCGGTGTACAAGACGACATTCTCAACGAGCCGCTATGGAACTGAAACGGAATACAAGAATGATAGGTTCATGCTGACAGGATTGAATCCCGATCAGAAATACACGCTGTATTACAGGGTTTACTACCATTATGGAAAAAACAACGAGAATAGCGGTTGCGAAATGGTCGAGCGAAACTTTACTACTCAGAAATTGAAGATGACCATGCTGCAGCCGAGGAACGTGTCGAGCACATCGTCGGTGGTAGCGGCCGAGACCAATCTGTCGGATGACGAGACGGGCGCGGGATTTGAATGGCGCAAGTACGATGCTCCTGAGAGCCTGCCATCGAGCAAGGGTAAGGCCATCGTCTATGACGGCAGGATGGAGGGCAAGATCAACAACCTGCAGCCTGTCTATTATAAGGTACGCCCATACTACGAGAGTGCATCGGGCAATGTGTACTACGGTGACTGGATGACATTCGACCCGACGGACTTCTCCTACTTTGAGCCTACGGTGCATACCTACGACTTCTTGGAGAATCCTGCGGCAAATGCCATAGAGGTTCGCGGATACGTGATGCAAGGAACAGACGACGTACTGGAACAGGGATTTGAATACTGGAAGACAGGCGGGGCTGCAAGCCCGCGCATGATGACGCGTGGAGGCAATGAGGTGATGCGGGTGCAGGCCACAGGTCAAGTGATGATAGCCACACTGAAAGACCTCGACTACGCGAGCGATTACGTAGTGAGAGCCTATGTGATGACTGCCGGTGGAACGGTTTATGGCGAGGAACGCACCTTCACCACGCCCGAAGACCCTGCGTCAGGCATCGAGCAGGTGAACGGTGACGAAGACACGACATCGTATCTCTTTCCAGAAGGTATCTATACGGTGTCTGGACTGAAGATAGAGCACATATCCGAACCAGGCATCTATATCTGCAACGGCAAGAAAGTCTTGATAACAAAAGACCAGTTGCCCATGGAATGATAAAAGGATTCACGTAAGTATATGCAGGGGCATATGGCCAGTTAGTTCTTGCTTTCTATCCAGGGATTTTCTTTTCGACTTTTGCAGCAATAGTTCGTTAAAAAAAGTATATCGGCTTAAACGGTTTTCCTCTGCCAGCCAAAGAGTTCTTTGACAATCTTACTAATTAAAGTTTGGTTTGGTCTTATACGTGACACGTCAAAATTTTTTTTCGTGTAGTACGAATTGAACATCAGCGACTTAAATGACGCCATGGAATATGGTTGCTCATTCTCCTTCATCATGACCTTCGCCACGTTGAGTGCGGAGAAGGATGCGTTATACGAGAAGTCCAGCTGCCGTGTGTGCCTTGCCTGACAATGTGCGAGTCCTGCAAACTGCTTGGCATCCCGGTAGCAAAACTCAATCTGGAATCTGGATCTGTAAGTCCTAAGCACTTCCTCGCCAGTCATCGTGTTTTTTGTGGAGAAGTGAGAATATCGCTCCGATGGTACCGTCATGGCGGTCGGTTGGTACCGCGCGGAGCGGATGCGTGGTACCGCTCATAGCGGTCAGATGGTACCGGTACCAAACGTCCGCTACACACGCTGTCAGAGGGTGCCATGAAGACGGTGCTACAGGGCACCCTGAGTTAGCGAGATTCGTTGGTGTTACTTGCGTCTTCTATTATGGCGCAGAGTCTCACCTTTGAGTTCGATATGCTCCGATGAGTTGATGAGTCTGTCCATGATGGCATCAGCCAGAGTCGGCTCTGCGATGTAGTCATACCATCTGTCCAGAGGTAACTGGGAGGTGATGATTACGGAC
>JAZLEX010000221.1:0-6223 GCA_045615485.1 Prevotella sp. | reverse complement strand
CGTTCCGAGGCTCTCGCATTGCCCAATCTTGTTGAACGGACAACGTTAGAGCCCACGCCGATATGATTTTATGAACTAACGGCTTTACTAAAAGCATACCATTAGTCATGATAAATCACACCCGGGTCATCTACCGTTGCTAAGTTCGAGACAAGATTTTGAAACTTGCGAGATTTCAGAACGCCAAGAACAAAGCGTCAAGTAAACGCCTTTTAATATGTCGTGATTCCCCGCCCAAAACCCGCTTCCACAATTGACCTTGCGAGTCGTTTGCTTCAGCTCGGCGTGAGCTTAAATTGACCTTTACATCTGGAGTCTCACTGGGGTGGTACACCTTCTGTTCAGATACAATTCAAGAAATCAGCGGCAAATGTAGCAAAAATTTATTAAACAAAAAAATTTTTTCTCAAAAAGTTTTATTTTTTTTTTAAAATAATGGTAATCGAAATCCAAAACTTTTACACATAGCAGTAATATGACCACTATGTGACCATTATATTATCACCATATTACCACCAAAAAGATGCCTCATTTCCTCCAAATCTTAAGTATTTCTAATGCATATCTCGTATTTATCTCGTATTTATCTCGTATTTGTCTCGTATTTATCTCGTATTTTATATATTAGATGAATATTTGATAAATATGAGTTATAATGTAGTTAAATATGTGTTAAAATAGATAAAAGATTGAGAAAAAGTTTTGTTATCTCATAGATTTGCGCTATCTTTGCAGTGCAAAATGTTAAGTCCTAAATCGGTCATCGGAATGGTGATTGTTGAAAACCAAACCTATTATCATCTTTACGCTAATGACTGATAAGGGTTAAAGTATTAAATTTATAAAAATGTAGTAAAATGAAAAAGATAGAAAAACATACAGAAGTCCTCTCTATGGCTGGACGAAAAGTCGGGAATATACGTTTCTACGAACGAAATGGTAAGGTTTGCTCAAGAATTGCCACAACCAGTCAAATGACTAATGAAAGAACTGGTGCACAAATGATGACCAGGCTGATGTTCAGTTCAGCACGAGCAATGTGGTCGTGTTTCAAAGGGCAATTGAAAGATAGTTTTGAAAGTGTTGAACCTGGCAAATCTCCTTACACGACTTTTGTAAAACTGAACCATAATAATGGTGTGTTTCTCACTAAGAAACAGCTGATTAACCATTTCCAGATTATCACTCCTCTGCACATTTCTGATGGTTCATTAGAACCTATTCAGCAGATGATTAACGATGACAAGCAACTGGTAACGAACATCGTATTGGGTGACTTTGAGATTACGAAAGAAACTACAATACGAGATTTCGCAATTTGCATTTCCAACAACAATCCTAATATTAAATACAACGATGAACTGAATTTTGTTGCTGCGAAACAAGAGGTGACCGATTATGGCAAACCGATTTGCAGAGTCGAAGTAAATAGTCTGAAACTTGTTGTTTTTGACGAACGTCCACTTCTTGCAGTTTTGGGGAAATGTCCACTCGTCAATAGAGATGGTTATCTTGCAAGCAAGACCGAACTTGATAAAGGGTGCTATGCTTTCTATCTCTCAAGAGAAGAGGGGAAGAAAAAATTAGTTTCGTCTCAGCAGCTTGTCTCAAACAACGACGAGCTCATAGAGCAGTATATTTCAGAGGAACAATTTACTGAGGCTCGCCAATCTTTCGGAAAGAGTGAAGATCCATTTATTTATGATTGGAAATTCAAGAAACCAACATTTGAATAAATTGAGTCCACTTTAAAAAGTGTCTTTTGAGTTAAACATTTGTTCTAAAATCTCAATTATTTATGACGGTTTGTATTTTTTTTGTGTATTTTCGCGGCAAAATTGAATGAAAATATGAAAATTCTTGTTCCTGCAAAGATTAATTTAGGACTCAACATCGTTTCCAAACGACCTGATGGATATCACAATCTTGAAACTGTGTTCTATCCTGTTCCTATCTATGATGAACTGGAGGCTCTGCCTGCCAAATCGGGTAATGATGCATCAACATTGCAGATAGAAGGCATCCCAGTAATGGGTAACACAGATGACAACCTTGTCATAAAGGCTTACAATCTTATCAGAAAGGATTTTGATGTTGAACCATTGGCTTTTCGTCTGAAAAAGAATATCCCTACACAAGCTGGGATGGGAGGAGGCTCGGCTGATGCTTCGTTCACATTATTATTATTGAACAAGTTTTTCCATCTCAATCTTTCAGAAGAACAATTATTGGATTATGCCCTGAGACTTGGTGCAGACTGTCCGTTTTTTATTAAAAGCGCAGGGGTGGAGGTAACTGGCAAAAAAGCATGTTTTGGCACAGGTGTTGGCGAGGTTCTTGAACCGCTTGAATTGGACCTGCAAGGAAAGTATTTAGTCGTTGTAAAGCCATCAGTTTCCATTTCCACGAAAGAAGCATTTTCATCGGTGAAACCGACTATTCCTGTAAAGTGTTGCAGGGAAATAGTGCGACAGAAAATATCTACATGGAAAACGGAATTAACCAATGATTTTGAAGTGTCAGCATTTGCCTTGTACCCACAATTGGCAGAAATAAAAGAATGTCTTTATCGCGAGGGTGCGGAATATGCTGCCATGTCGGGAAGTGGCAGTGCAATGTTTGGCATTTTCGATAGTCGGAAAAATCTTGAAACCACCTTTGCAACCCCGACCGATTCTCCAATCGTTATAGGCTGTTGGCTATAGGTGGGTTCCATAAATTATATTGAGATGACGTTTTAGAATTTATAGAACACACCTATAGTCAGTGTTGTGGAGAGTTGTTCTCAAGAATGATTGCTGCTGTTGCGGTGATGTCGTTCACGTTGATTGAACCATCTTTGTTGGCATCGGCATTCTTTTCATTCCATGGTGTAGCTTTTCCGTTCAAGATGTAGGTTGCAATAGTAGAAATGTCGTTTACGTTCACATAGCCATCATCATTAGCATCGCCAGGTAAATCTGACTTTAGTTTGTATTCAAATATATATCGGAATGTTTTCCACCAAGCTTTGCCCTGATAGATGGATTTTGTTCCTGTTGGCACATACAAATTGCAAGTTGAATAAGGGAAATCTTCAAGAGAAAGTCTTGGTATTTTATCATCATTTTTCCATTCAACATAAACACTTTTCAATCCTGAATAGCCAGAAAAAGCCCCATATCCAATCAAGGTCACGGAGTTAGGAATAGTCACACTTGCCAGGCTAAAGCAGTCATAAAAAGCATATTCGCCTATAGAAGTCACGGAATTATGGATGGTTAGACTTTTCAAATATAAACTGCCCTCAAAAGCATAATTTCCAATCGAAGATACGGAATTAGGGATTGTTGTGTTCTTGCATCCACATATCAATGTATTCGATGACGTTTCAATTATTGCATTGCAATTGTCACGTGAATCATACACCGTATTACCACTCTCAACAATTATACTTATCAGGTCAGAACAGTAGCCAAAAGCCCTTTCGCCAATCGAAGTCACGGAATTGGGGATTGTCACACTTGCCAGGCTAAAGCAGTCATAAAAAGCGTATTCGCCTATATAAGTCACGGAATTGGGGATGGTCACATTTGTCAAGGCTGAACAATATTCAAAAGAACCACTTCCAATCGAAGCCACAGAATTTCCAATTGTCACACTTGCCAAACCAGGACAATCATAAAAAGCATAATCGCCAATAGACAGCACGGAATTGGGGATTGTCACACTTGTCAAGTTTAAGCAGGAACGAAAAGCATAATATCCAATCTCAGTTACGGAATTTCCGATAGTTATACTTGACAACTCCGAACAGAAACAAAAAGCTTGACTTCCAATCGTAGTCACGGAATTTCCGATTGTCGCACTTGTCAAACCTAAACAATCTCTAAAAGCCCTTTCGCCAATCACAGTCACGGAATCAGGGATTACTACACTTGTCAAGGCGTAACAACCCTCAAAAGCACTATCTCCAATATCAGTCACGGAATTGGGGATTGTCACATTTGTCAGGGCTGAACAATATTCAAAAGAACCACTTCCAATCGAAGTCACAGAATTTCCAATTGTCACACTTGCCAAATCAGGACAATCATAAAAAGCATAAGGTCCAATCGAAGTTATTTGGTCTCCGATAGATAATGATTTAATATGATTGTTGTAATTATACCAAGGTGCATCAGCATCAGTATAATCCGCCATTCTACCGCTACCTGTAATGGAAAGCAGGCCTGTAGTGGTGTCCAATGACCATTGGGCATTTTCGCCACATGAACCTGAATAAATTTCCGCATTTGCTCCGATGCTTATCATATAGAATAAGTTGAGCAAAACGAAAAATCTTGAATATTTCATGAGTCAGTTTTATAATTTGTGTGCAAAGGTAGGAAAAAACTCTGTTTTTTAATTGATAATTGACAATTCGCAATTCACAATTATGATTTTTTAATAAATAGCGTAGCCCGCATGGATTTATAGAACCCACCTTAAAAAAACTTAAAAAAACTAGAACCTTGAGGCTTGAAAGTTGAACCTTTTATTATCTTTGCACACTCAAATTTTTTATTAGATGGTCGAATCAAAAAACAGAAGAGCAAAGACAACCACGCCGATAAACAATGCGTATGGGCATCTTCAGCCTCAGGCTCTTGAGGTAGAAAGAGCTGTGCTGGGTGCTGTGATGATGGACAAGGATGCTTATTCCGTGGTTTGCGAAATATTGAAACCAGAAAGTTTCTATGAGCCCCGCAATCAGAAAATCTATGAGGCAGTGGCTCAACTGAGCATGGATCAGCACCCAATAGATATGCTTACCGTAGCGGAGCAGTTGGGGAAAAATGGTGATTTGGACGCAGTCGGTGGTCCTGCTTATCTGGCTGAACTGACTGCCGATGTGGCATCATCAGCACATGTAGAATATCATGCCCATATCCTTGCACAGAAGCATTTGGCAAGGGAGTTGATATCTTATGCCAGTGGCCTGGAGACAAGGGCTTTTGATGAGACGGCAGACATAAACGATTTGATGCAGGATGCCGAGACCGACTTGTTTGCCTTGTCGCAGACAAACATGAAGAAGGACTACACGCATATTGCCCCTCTTGTTGAAGAGGCAGAAAGAGCCATGCGTGCTGCATACGAAAGTAAGGGCGGCATTACAGGATTGGCAAGTGGCTTTACGAAACTTGATGATGTCACAGCAGGTTGGCAAGCTTCAGACCTGATTATTCTGGCAGGTCGTCCAGCAATGGGAAAAACGTCGTTTGCCCTATCGCTTGTGAAGAATATAGGCATCGACAACAACCAGCCAGTAGCATTCTTCTCATTGGAAATGAGTGGCAAGCAACTGGTGAACAGACTTGTGTCGCAGGTTTGTGAGATTCCTGGACACACAATATTAAGCGGACAGTTTACAAAAATGGAGTGGGAACGCTACGACAAGCGCGTGAACATGATTCTCCATGCACCTATATTTATTGATGATACCCCAGGGTTGTCTATCTTTGAACTACGTACAAAAGCGCGTCGTCTGGTGCGTGAGCAGAATGTGAAAATGATAATGATTGACTACCTTCAGTTGATGACAGGTAGCGGAAAGTATTTTGGTTCACGTCAGGAAGAAGTGTCGAGCATAAGTCAGTCGCTGAAAGGCTTGGCAAAGGAATTGGATATACCTATTCTGGCTTTGTCACAGTTGAACCGTGATGTGGAAAAGCGTGACAACAAGAACAACAACGATGCCAAGCGTCCGCAACTGTCCGACCTGCGTGAGTCGGGAGCCATAGAGCAGGATGCCGATATGGTTTTGTTTGTCCATCGTCCTGAATATTACAAGATTTATGAGGACGAAAATGGTAACTCAACCCGTGGCAAGGCACAGATTATCATTGCAAAGCACAGAAAAGGTGCGACAAAGGATGTGACGCTGAATTTCAAGAATGAATATACAGCATTCCTGAACGACGATGACACATACATGCCTCCAACGGAAGGTTTGTATGAATCAAGGATGAATGACATGGCAGCTCCAACGGAGCCGGTACCATTTTAGGTGTGTTCTATAAATTCTAAAATGATATGAACTCTTATGGTAGCCTTCGTTTTGGATGCTTTCAGTTTCTTTTTGGCATCTTCCTCTGCTTAAATCAATTGATTGCATCGACTCGCCCCACGCTCGGCATAATCTAAGTGAACTTAGCTTCTGCACTTGCTCAATGCGAGTTGCATAGTAAACTATGCGCTT